>JAUIAA010000050.1 GCA_030425715.1 Bacteroidia bacterium
AAATTGCCAAAACATAATGCCTCGCATATTTGATTGTTTTATATAGTTTACTTTTTCCTTTATTGATTCTGGATTGTCATAAGTTAAAAACAAGCCATCCTTTTCTCTCCAAACATAGGGTGCTTTCGCAGCAGCGTCCCAATAACCTGTATAAGTGTTATTTGCCAAACTATCTGCAATTTGCCAATAATTCAAACTTCCTCTCTTTCCGCTCGAATTTTGATAAATTCCGTGGTTATTGTTTTCTACTCCAGTCCAATATCTTCCATAAAATGCGACTCCCAAAACCAATTTTTCTACAGGTATTCCTGCATGGATATGCTGTTGCACCGCCTTAGCGGAATTATTACTGTTTTTGTGAGATACTTCCGATTCAAAAAGATTGGTATGGTGACCTGTTATTACACTACCTCCAGTAAAATAATCATAGGTCATGATATTGATAAAATCTAAATACTGATGTGCTTCTGCCATATTGGTATGGTCTAAATAAGTTTGATTCGCGGCTGTAGCAATGGTCAATAAATATTTTTTCTGACCTTTTATGTCATTTAATTTTTCTCTAATTAATTTCAATACTGCCGTGAAATTTTCTTTATCCTCTGGTCTAAAAACATTGTCTTCGCCCCTTTGTCCTGGATATTCCCAATCTAAATCAATTCCATCTAAATGGTGCTTTAACATAAAATCTAAAGCACTTTTAGCAAATATCTCTCTGGATGCATCGGTTAAAACGGCATCCGAAAAATGATTGGACCAGCTCCAACCTCCAACAGAAATCAGGATTTTTAAATCTGGATTTACCAATTTTAATTCATTTAACTTTTCCAATTGTTCGGTATCATGTGAAGCACCTTCTACCACTTTTCCATCTTTAATATTGGCAAATGCATAATTGATATGTGTTATCATTTTAGCTTTTTCAAAATTAGCACCCCATTTTGTAGCATCCCACGAATTAACATATGCCACTACTATTTTATCTTGGTACTGTTCTGATTGCACAAGTTTATTTCCTTCTTGTTTACAAGAAAAAAAAGTAAACAATACAATAGCTAAAATTATATAGGCATGATTTTTCATTTCTTAATTATCAAGGTTGAACACTACAAATACAGGCAAATGATCAGAAGGATATTTACAATCTTTAGCATCGCTTAGCACGGCATATTTATGTATTTTAATTTTTTTACTGGTAAAAATATAATCAATTCTTTTGGTAACAGGTTCGTAAAATTTAAAACCGTTAAAAGTTCCTTTCGGGCCAAAAGGTTTGGTAGTACTTTCGTGATAGGTATCGTTTATTTTTGAAGATAAATATTGAATTGGTTTGCTGTTTGGTTCTAAATTAAAATCACCCATTACAATTACTGGGAAATTTTTAGCATTTAACGCTTCGGTTTTTGCATAAATTAATTTTGCACTTTCTTGTCTTGCCTTTTCTCCAATATGATCAAAATGTGTATTGAACACCCAAAATTGTTGTTGGGTATTTTTATCCTTAAAAAGAGCATAGGTACAAATGCGTTCCATCGATGCGTCCCAACCAACTGATATTTTATTTGGTGTTTCCGACAACCAAAAAGTATTTGATTGTAACAACTTAAACTTGGCTTTATTGTAAAATATAGCACTGTACTCTCCCTTTTGTTTTCCATCATCTCTACCTACTCCTACAAAATTATAATTTGTTAATTCTTGGTTTAAATAAGTCACTTGATGGTGTAAACCTTCTTGAATTCCGAAAACATCTGGTGCAAAAAATCGGATTTGATTTGCCAAAAAATCCTTTCTCAAATTCCATTGATTTTCTCCATCATTCGGGTTGTCATAACGTATATTGTAAGTCATTACTTTATAGTCTTGACCATAGCTAAACACGGCGCAAAAAATCAAAACTAAAACTATACCAATCTTTTTCATCTTATTAATCAATTATTACTTCATCGGCAAATATCCAAGATGGTGTTCCTGCTGCATGGTGCCAATAAGGGGGTTCTAACATACTTTTTCCTACTATTTTAATATATCGAGCCTTTATTTTAGGAAACTCTAAATCAAAATATTTTATGTCGTTTACCTTACTTTTTTTCGTTAAAGGTTGGTCGTTAACAATTTCTCCTAGCAATTTAAATTTTTTACCATCATTAGAATAAAAGTAACTTACTTTATTAGGAAAAAACACCACATGATTGGTTACTTGTAAAAAGGCTATAGAAATAGTATGAATTTCTTCTTCTTTTTCTAAATCAATAATAGCCTCTAAGTTGTTTCCTTCAAAACCTAACCAGTTGGCATAAAAACTATTACCTCCTAAGGCACCATCGGTTAAAACCTGCGGATCTTCATTGGCATACTTTTTAGGATGGCTTAAAAGGGTTACTTTTTTGCCTTTTGCTTTGTTAGGTTTTACGGCAACTTGCAATGCATTCTTATAATTTTTTCCGTATTCTTCAACAGTAAAACCCATTTCATTCATTAAAGTAATATTGGCATTAGCACAGGTTTCTAAAAAACTGTCTAATTTTTCTAAAACCATTCCGTTTGGTTCTTTGTTGCCATTTTCCTTTTCTTTTACCAAAATAAAATCTTTAGAAATATTTTTCTTGCAGGCCTCTAAAATTGCATAATCTACACTCAATCTTGCTAGTTTCACTCTTTGTAAAACTTCAGGCTTAACCATTACTGCTTGCTCGGCTTGATCAAAAAAAGTGTTGTATTGCTGTAATAGTTCTGCATTTAAAAACGAATCAAATGCTTGCGAAGGATCACCATATAGAAATAGGAAAAAATCACCGTCTTCCGCAATTTTATCATGCACAAGTTCAATATATTTTCGCACAAAAACGCCCGCTTCTTGATAATAACCATCTGTAAATTCCAGTAGTAAATCTTGAAAATTTAAATCAGGATTCCACAATAATTTTGCGGTAAGGTAAGAGCGAAGTTCAAATAGTTCGCTTGGGTTGTTGCTGTGCTGTTCAAAAACCCATTTGGTATGTTGATCTCTAAAAAACTGAATATTAGGCTGCAAGGTTCTTAAATTTGGAAATGGTGCCAAAAAATTGGTAAACTGCGTGGTATAATCCCAAATTCTAATATTATTCGTTAATTTTCCCCAACCCACTAGGTCTTCAGCAAAATCTGTACATTTTTCTTCAATTGGAGCACTTCTATCACATTCAATAGAGCATAAGGTAATCAATACATTTTCTCTAGGTTTGGTTTTTGGTGGTTTTCTAGTGTGTTGATACGCTAAAGTAGATATGGTTTTATTGGGAAAACTTTCCGCAACAGCGTTTACAAAACGAATAGTTTTTCCGGCAGGACTTCCTTCTTCTTGGTCAATTTTTGCACAATTTACACATTGGCAATATTGTTGGTTATCATCCTGACTAACAGAAATAACAGTAGCTTTTGGAAATTGTTTAAAAAGCGAAGCAACTGAATCCTTTACAATTTGCAACACCTCACTGTTGGTCAAACATAATTGTGTAGGTGTTCTTACATTATTTCTTAAAGCAAAATATTCGGGGTGCTTTTTAAAAAACTTTTCCTCAGGAATAAACTTGTGAAAAGTATGTACCCTTGCACTTGGCACATAGTGCGGAAAAGCCAAAGTGGTTACCTTTTGTTGCGCAGCAAAATCTGGGTTTTCATAAAACAATCTAGAATGTACAGTTCGCGTACTTATTTCAGGTTCGTACGTATAATGCAATGGTTTTGGTAGGCTTATGTTTTTATTTTTTTTAAAGCTATCCACCTTAGGAGCATACCATTTTACCTCTAAAAATTCTTCTAAAAAAACATAAACTGCATTTTGTAGTGCCTCTTCTGAACCTCCTATAATTAAAATATCATCTTCCTCATTTAAAATTTGTATGGCATTTGTATTTAAAGTTTTATCCTTTTGTAAAACAATTTTATTAGCCCGCTTATTTGCCTTAGCAAGATTTATTACGGGTAGGTTTACGGTTGAAATTTTTTGTAAATAATTGTTTAAAACATCGGCTGACTTATCTATGCTTTCTGATGCGTTATCTGGAATTACAATAGCGTATTCTGATTTGCCATTTTTTACTAAATCCACTCTGTTTTCTTTACAGGAAAACACAATAAAAACAATGAGTAATCCTAAGCCTATATTAATGCATTTTTTTCTAAAATTTAAAAACATATTTCCTTTTTTAAATGACTATTCTTGATAAATGATATATGCAGATACTAGCCAATGGTTTAATTTTTCTTTATTTGCAGGGGTTGCTGGGATACTAATTTTTAATGGGTGTGTCCCGCTTTTTAACGCACCTAGTTCTACCACCATGGGTTCTACATAAGATCCTGGGCACCAATTAGATCTAGATAAATCGGAAGAGGCAATTCGCTCTTCAATCTCTTTTATTTTATATTTCCTTTCTTTAAAATCAATATAAGATGCGGAATCTTTTTTTAACCATACTCCCGAAGTTGGATTAAATCTTCTAAAAGAAGCACAATCATCTCGCCAAGGTATGGTATCTAACACCAATTTACCATCGAAAGAAATACTATTTTTTATTTTGGTAAATTCATCTCCTTCCGAGTGACCTCCATGACCCGTAACCGTATAATACAACTTGGCTTTTTTTATATTTTTAGGCAAATTCAATTTATAATCTAAAGCTTGATTTGCAAAAAAATCAGGCAAGGATTGTCCTTCTACATAGGTAATGGTATTTACCAAAGGCATCACTTTCCATTTTGGTAATGGGCGGTATGAATAGCTTAAACTCAAATCAAAATTATAGCCTTCTGCGGTCCAAGTATCTATCCAAACTCCTATATAAAACTCTCCTTCAAGTACACTTTCTAGTTGGGAAATATCTTTCTCCCATACTACCTGTTTTTCCCATTTTGGGATATACACCGGTCTTCTATGCTTATCTTCTGCCACACTAAAGTGTCCTACCCCAAATGGGGTCATAAACCGAAGTAATTCTACTGCAGGCTTATAATTTTCAGTCGCTATTACTCCACCAAACTTATCAGCTATATAAGAATCTTTAGGGAATTTTTCTTTTCCTTGAGCAATGCTCATTACATTGATTTGCTCTGGATTGGTTATCACAAAACAAGAACCCGATTTATCCCAACGATCTCCGCTGGAGCGTAAAGTCAATTTAATTTTAACATCGCTACCATGTTTAAATTTAGGTACTTGCACTTTTTTAACCACCAATCTTCCACTTTGTAAATGCAATACACCTTTATTTCCATTTTGTGCTCCATTAAAATTTACAGGTTGATTTTTAAATACTTCAACATTTACCACTTCTTGGGCAGCAATAAAATTAACACCCAACAGCCATATAAAAATTAACAACTTGTTTTTCAAAATGCTTATTCTTTAAGTTTAAACTTTAATTCTTTACTTTCTACCAACTTTTTATGTGTAATAAAAAAGCCTTGATTTACCTTACCATCGAGCATTACTTGATTTATTTTTCCTTTTCCTTCTTTAGTAATAATGAGTGACTTATTGCCATAATATTGTTTATTTAAATGGATGGTTATCTTATCAAATACTGGAGTGGTTAAGGTATATTCTGGATTTGCTGGGACAATTGGGTAAAACCCCATCATGGCGTAAATTACCCAAGCCGACATGGTACCAGTATCGTCATTCCCTGGCAATCCATCAGGTGTATTTTTAAAATATGTTGTTCTTAATTCGGCTACTTTTTCTTGGCTTCTCCACTCTTCTCCTTTAATAAAATTGTATAAATAAGGATAGCCCATATCTGGTTCATTGGCCATATCAAACTGACCAGAATCAAATACTTTATTAAGTTGTTTAACATAGGCTTTATCCCCTCCCATTAAGTTTTTTAAACCTTTTACATCATGCGCAACCATAAAAGTATATTGCCAAGAATTCCCTTCAATAAACCCTTTATTTTTTTCAAAATTCGCTCCTTTTTCAGGAGTAAAATTGGCATACCAAGAGCCATCATCATTCTTTGGTCGTAATAAATTAAATTTTTTATCAAATAATTTTCTATAAGTAATTGATCTTTTTGAAAATCGTTTAAAGTCCTCTTTTTTACCCAATTCTTTTGCCAATTGTGCAATGGCATAGTCTGAAATATTATACTCTTGCGTAGTAGAAACCGAACCACTATTGGTAGTTTTGGTGGTTTGGTAGCCTTTCTCTATATAATCTTTTAATCCTGGTCGTAATGGATTATTCTCTATTTGGTCTGCGCTTTTTAACATGGCTTCATATGCCAAATGCACATCAAAATCTTTTATTCCTCTTAAATAAGTATCTGCCAAAACAATACCTGCGGGATCACCTACCATAGTAGTAGTTTCTGTAGCATTGAGCTCCCATTTAGGTAACCAACCACTTTCTCTGTAAATATCAAGCATGCTTTTTACCATATCTGATTGCTGTTCTGGGTATACCAATGACATCAATTGATGGAGGTTTCTATAAGTGTCCCAAAAAGAAAAAACAGTAAATCTTGTACCTTCAGTTTTTGCGGTTTCTCTATTTGCCATTTTTGGATATTCGCCATTATAATCATTTAAAGTATTTGGATGAATTAAGGTGTGGTATAAAGCGGTATAAAAAACAGTTTTGTCATTTTTACTTCCTCCTTCTACTTCTATTCTCGAAAGCAAATTATTCCATTGCTTATTGGTATGTTGATAAATTTCATCAAAAGCTAGGTTGGCTGTTTCTTTTTCTAAATTTTTTCTTGCATTTTCAATACTTACATAAGAAATTCCTACTTTCATTTCCACTTGAGTAGGTTGGTTAAAATGATAGGTGAAATAAGTGCCAATACTATCGCCAACCACTTCTTTTTGGTAATTTTTCATCCGTCTAGTTTTTCCGTTATAGCCCATCCATTCGGCTTCTACCCCTTTGTATTTGGCTGGTTTTTTCCATACGCCAAAGGCATCGGCTGGACGAGAAAATTTGGCTACAAAATACACTGGATACGCCTCTTCTGGTTTGTAATAGCAAAAGGTTCCTACATTTCTAACACCTTCTATTTCGGTTGACGAAACAATTTTTACCATAGCGCCTTGCTCATTGGTTAACCCTAGACCTAAATTAATTAACACATTCGATTCCCCTTGAGGGAAAGAATATTTACTCACTCCAACTCTGGTACTTGCAGTAGTCTCTACTTTGATTTTATATTTGTTTAAAACCGTACTATAATAACCTGCTTTGGCAATTTCATTGGAATAAGTGCTTCCGTATTTTAAATGGTTCGTTTCTAGTTTACCCGTTGTTGGCATTGCCAAAATCACACCCAAATCAGGGCAGCCTACTCCACTTAAGTTTACATGCGAAAATCCGGTGAGAAAAGTATTTTCGTGCACATATGGGTTGGAAAGCCAACGACTATCTTTTTCTAAGCTATTTTGTTTTCCTGCTACGTTAAACGGAGACACACTCACCATCCCTCTAGGTGCGATGGCTCCAGGATTTGTTGCTCCAAAGTTTGAAGTGCCTATAAAAGGATTTACATATTCTACAGGGTTTTGTGCATGAACAATCCCACACAACAACACTAGAAAATAGAAAAAAATATTTTTAAAAAACTGCATAAACAATAATTATTGATTGATAATTCCTGTGACTTGAAAGGTCCAAACATATTTACAAGGAGGATTGTTTTGTAATTTTTCTGGGACCTTAATTTTTAAACCATTATCTGTCATAGTCCAATCAATCTTTCCACTAGAGCCTAAAAGTTTTATTTTCGCTTTGTTGGTTACATTTATAGCATTGATTACTATTTCTTCTGGTATTTTATTTTCTCCTTCTTCAGCCATATAAAACAAGAACACTTCTCCATCTTTATTCTGTGTCATACAAATATTATTTTCTTTGTAAGGAGAAATTGGTTTGGTTGCATAAATTGCAGATTTATTTACTTTCATCCAAGCGGCATATTCTTCTAACAAATCATAAGCTCCTTGTTGCCAAGTCCCATCTGGTCCAGGCGCAATATTCAGTAATAAATTTCCTCCTTTTGCAACAATATCTACCAACATTTGAATTCCTTTTCTACCACTCATATAAGTTGCATTCTCTGTATGCGACCAACCTCCCCCTGAAATAATACAAGATTCCCAAGGGTATGGTAATGTTTTTTCAGGAACACGATTTTCTGGTGTTAAATAATTTTGATTTTTACCATGTACTGCTCTATCCACCACAATCAAACCAGGTTGTTTGGTTCTTGCTTTTTTTACTAGCTCGTCCATTTTAATATCTTGATTTACAACCCTGTGTTTAATAAACCCATTACCTGATTTATTTTCTGCAAACTTTCCTGCATAGGCACTTTGTATGGCTTCTTTTGGTTCTTTTGCTACCCAGCCCCCATCTAACCATAAAATATCTACTTTTCCATAGTCTGACATCAATTCTAATATTTGGTTATGGGTAAAATTGACATATTTTTCCCATTTTTCTGGATACGCTGAGGGATCGTAATTTACATTTCTATCGAATGGAGGAAAGTATGGATCCCAATAATTTTCATAGTGCCAGTCTGGTTTAGAAAAATAGGCACCAACCCAAAAATCTTTAGCTCTAAACGCATTAAAAATTTCTTTGGTAACATTTGCTCTTGGATTGGTGCTAAATGCACACTCCTTATCCGTTATTTTATAATCTGTATATTTTGAATCAAACATGGTAAAGCCATCGTGGTGTTTGGTGGTAAAAACCATATACTTCATTCCTGCATCCTTTGCAGCCTTCGCCCATTTTTCAGGGTCGAATTTTGTTGGATTAAAGGTTTTTTTCAAACCTTCATATTCCTTTTTATATTCAAAATAATTTTGAGGGTTTGCCCCTTTTTTGCGTTCGCACCACCCATAATCTTCTGGACAAAGGGACCAAGACTCTACAATGCCCCATTGGCTATAAGCTCCCCAATGCATTAACAAACCAAATTTTTTGTCCTGCCACTGTTCTAGTTTTTCTAAAACAAATGGATTGGTTTCAGGCACATATCGTTCATCTTCATAAATGGCTTGTGCTATTCCGGTAAAGGAAATAAACAAGCAAATTAAAAGTATTTTAGCATGAATTATTTTTTTAAACATAACTTTTGATAATTTAATGTTATTATAAAGCATTTAATAATTTCTTTTTGGTTTTTCGGTAATCAGTAATGGATAAATTATAATCGGTATAACTTCTAAACAAATTTTGTATTAATTTTTTGTATAACTTTTCATCTTTCCTTTTAAGCAATTGTAGTAAATCATAATCTTCACAACCTACACGATGTGCTTCAAACCTAATCGAAGATAATGGGCCTTTTTTTCCAGGATAAATTACATGGGTATCACCAGCAGGTAAATAATTGTTTGCACTGGCAACTGGTGAGGGGTGCTTTACAACACTTTGCTTAAATGGATTGCCATAGTATTGATTTAAACCCCAATGTAAGTACCCGTTTGTATCATAATAAGCTGCACCCCAACCAAAATATACTTGACGCAGTTTTTCCATATCTAAGGTTCTATTTAACCACTTACCTCCAGGAATTAAACAAGTGTACACCAAAATTTTCTCTCCCTGCTTTTCTCTTGCCCTAAAAAAAGATTCATTTTCTTGAAAATCATTAATCAATGGACACCAAATATCTACCGCACCTGCTAAATTATCTCTGTCATTGGTGGCCTCCATTATTTTTATTTCTGGAAATATCTTCTTTATTTGAATTGCAACATCTTTGTAGCACTTAGCATTTACTGCAGTAGGTTCATCCGAGATGTGTTGTAGCCAACTTTCTTCCAAATTATATTTTTTAACAAAGCTGTATATCTGTTCCATCAAAACTTCAACATCCTTTTGGCCATCCTCTTTATAATATCTCTTTTTTGTGAGTGCCACCTTTAATTCTGGATCCCCCCAATCATCTCCCTCTCCTCGATTCATCAAATGTGGTGCTTCAAAATATTTAAATCCTTGATCTCTAAAAACATTGATATAACGAATCATTTTTGATTCATCTAAGCTTATTATTCCATTTTCATACTGAATCAATTCTTGTGGTATAGTAATGGAATTTTGACGGCCATAAGCCATCAATTCCGCATATTTATGTAGCATTTCAAACCAAGAATCTGACCACCTTTCTACATTATGATACGACTCCATCTTGCCTAAATTAAACCAATTGGTGTAAAAAAAATTGCTTTCCGAAAGTTTTGGCAATTTTACATTATGTACTTTGATGTGAAAAGTGGCCTGCTGTTCTGTCCCATTTAAATTCACATTAATTTTAACCTTATAATTGCCTGCAAACGCTATTTCTCCCTTTGGAATGGACAACCGCAATGCTGTATAATTGGTAGTACTCTCCACACTATTTTTTACTAAAGGTTGGATTACCTCAAAAATACGAAAAGGAGCTCTTCGAATAACATCCGGATTTATTTTATTTAAAAACTGCTCCGTTCTACTATCCACACCAGTGTTTTGTTCTACTGGTACATCTATTAACTGACTAAATACCTGGTTAGAAATATC
>JAUIAA010000051.1 GCA_030425715.1 Bacteroidia bacterium
AGCCATACAACTTGCTATACCATACATTCAAGAAATTTTAAAGGCCATGCATATTCCAATCATGGTAAAAGAGGGTTATGAAGCCGATGATGTGATTGGTACCCTATCCAAACAAGCAGAAAAACAAGGTTACCAAACTTTTATGGTTACGCCTGATAAGGATTTTGCCCAACTGGTAAGTGAAAATATTTTTATGTACCGTCCGGTTTTTGGTGGAGGTTATGAAACTTGGGGAATTCCAGAGGTGCAGAAAAAATTTGAAGTGGAAAGCCCGCTACAGGTTATTGATTTTTTAGGGATGATGGGCGATGCTTCGGATAATATTCCAGGGCTACCAGGCGTAGGAGAAAAAACCGCAAAAAAATTCCTTGCCGCTTACGGTAGTATGGAAGGCTTATTAGAAAATACCCATGAATTAAAAGGAAAGATGAAAGAAAAGGTAGAAGCCAATAAAGAGTTAGGGCTTTTATCTAAAAAATTGGCGACTATTATGCTAGATGTTCCTGTAGATTTTAATGAAAAAGATTTTGAAATGTCGCACCCAGATGTAGATGCAGTAAAGACTATTTTTCAAGATTTAGAATTTAGACGTTTAACCGATAATTTTGTAAAAACCTTTACCCAAGAAGAAAGTACCGAGCCAAATATAGCAGTGAAATCTACAGAAAAAAAGAGCGAGAAAAGCCCTTCTGCAACAGCGGGACAAGGGCAATTTTCTTTGTTTGGGGGAGATATTGCCCATAATCAAACGGATTCGGTAAACGAAAACGCTAGAAAAACTGCAAAAACCACTCCGCATTTTTACCAAAGTGTATCACCAGGTATGGCAACCAAATTGTTTGTGAAAAAATTAATGCAGCAAACATCGGTATGTTTTGATACCGAAACAACCAACATCAATCCGTTGCAAGCCGAACTGGTTGGCATTGCATTTTCATGGGAAGTTGGCAAGGGCTATTATATTCCATTTTCTGAAAATAAAGAGGAAGCCCAAGAAATAATAGAGCAATTACGCCCTTTTTTCGAAAGTGAAACCATCCAAAAAATTGGACAGAATTTAAAATACGACATCAAAGTATTGGCCAAATACAATGTACAAGTTAAAGGTAAGCTTTTTGATACCATGTTAGCTCATTATTTAATCAATCCAGATATGCGTCATAATATGGACGTATTGGCAGAAACTTATTTAAACTACACACCCATTTCAATTACTGAATTGATAGGAAAAAAAGGTAAAAACCAATTGTCTATGCAAGAGGTTCCTTTAGAGCAACAAACAGAATATGCAGTAGAAGATGCCGATATTACTTTGCAATTAAAAGAGCATTTTGAAAATGAATTAGGAGAAGCCAATACCCAAAAATTGTTTGACGAAATCGAAGTGCCTTTACTACGCGTTTTGGCAGATATGGAATTGGAAGGCATTAATTTAGATGTTGCCTTTTTAAATTCTTTATCAGAAAAATTAAATGAGGATATCCAAACCTTAGAATCAAAAATTTACAAAGCTGCAGGAGAAGAATTTAATATTGCCTCACCCAAACAATTAGGAATTGTTTTATTTGAAAAAATGAAACTAGTAGACAAACCAAAAAAAACCAAAACTGGTCAATATGCCACTTCTGAAGATATTTTATCCTATTTAGCAAAGGACCATGAGATTATTCAAAATATTTTAGACTACCGTGGACTAGCGAAACTAAAAAGTACTTATGTAGATGCACTTCCGCTTCAAGTAGATGCTACCACCCAAAGAGTACATACCGATTATATGCAAACCGTGGCTGCAACAGGCAGGCTGAGTAGTAATAACCCAAACCTACAAAATATTCCTATCCGTACTGAACGCGGACGCGAGGTGAGAAAAGCGTTTATTCCAAGAAACGAAAATTATATTTTAGTTGCTGCCGATTATAGCCAAATAGAGTTACGTATTATTGCTGCTTTAAGCGAAGAAGAAACCATGATAGAAGCCTTTAAAAATGGCGAAGATATTCACGCCTCCACAGCAGCTAAAGTCTTTAATGTGCCTATTGCAGAAGTTTCTAGAGAACAACGTAGTAATGCAAAAACCGTCAATTTTGGAATCATTTATGGTGTTTCTGCCTTTGGGTTGAGCAACCAAACCGATTTATCGCGTACCGAAGCAAAAGAATTGATTGAAACCTACTATAAAACTTATCCCAAACTAAGAAATTTTATTAGCGAGCAGGTTGATTTTGCAAGAGACCACGGTTATGTACAAACGGTTTTGGGCAGAAGAAGATACTTAAAAGATATCAATTCGCGTAATGCGGTAGTACGTGGAGCTGCAGAAAGAAATGCGGTAAACGCGCCTATTCAAGGTAGTGCGGCAGATATTATAAAAATTGCCATGATCAACATCCACAAAAAACTAAAAGATGGTAACTTTAAAACCAAAATGTTGTTACAAGTACATGATGAATTGGTTTTTGACATGTACAAAGAAGAAATAGAAACTTTACAGCCACTCATTAAAAAAGAAATGGAAAATGCTTACAAATTATCCGTACCTCTAACTGTTGATTTGGGTCAAGGAGCAAACTGGTTGGAAGCGCATTAATTTTAGTGTTTTATCATACAATTCTATAATCTTCAAAATAAATTATTTACGTAAATTTTCTGTCCCAAAAATAAGTCAGATAGGCTGTTTGTAATATTCAAAATTAGTTGTACATTTGCACTCCCTTTTTAGGGACAAAAAATCTATGTTTAATCATAACAAAAAATTTAATTGTGAACACATTAAGTTACAAAACAGCATCAGCAAACAAAAACACTGTAAATAAAGAGTGGGTTTTGGTTGATTCAAACGTTGGGTCGTCTAGCTTCTAAAGTAGCCAAGCTAATTAGAGGTAAACACAAAACCAATTTTACACCTCACGTTGATTGTGGGGATAATGTAGTGGTTATCAACGCAAGCAAAATTAATTTATCTGGTAACAAATGGAATGACAAAACTTACATTCGTCATACCGGTTTCCCAGGTGGTCAAAGAAGTTTAACTGCAACAGAATTGTATGGTAAAGATCCATCTCGTGTAGTAGAAAAAGCTGTAAAAGGGATGTTGCCTAAAAACAAATTGGGTAATGCTATCTTCAAAAATTTATTTGTTTATGCAGGTAATGAACACAAGCAAGAAGCACAAAATCCTAAATCTATTAACCTAAACGAGATCAAGTAATATGGAAACTATTCACAAAATAGGAAGAAGAAAAACCGCAGTTGCTCGTGTATATCTTTCAGAAGGAAAAGGGAACATCACGGTTAATAATAAGGAGTACGATAAATATTTTACTACCGATACCTTAAAATACAAAGTATTACAACCATTAACTTTAACCGAAAACTTAGAAGCTTTTGATATTAAAGTAAAAGTTTTAGGTGGTGGTATTACTGGTCAAGCCGAAGCGATTCGCCTAGGTATTACTAGAGCTTTAGTTGCTTTAGACGAAGAAAACAGAGCAGTATTAAAACCTGAAGGATTATTAACGAGAGACCCTAGAATGGTAGAGCGTAAAAAATTCGGTCAGAAAAAAGCAAGAAAGAAATTCCAATTCTCGAAACGTTAATCGTTTTTGTAATTGGATTCGAATTCAAATTTATAAAATAATTATTAACAAAAGTTGTCGTATAAGTCTAGCATCCAAATAAATAAGACCGATAAATCGCTACTTATTTATTGCTGAATAAACGGAACGTAAACAAAACAAAATGACAAATATTGATATTAAAGAACTGATTGAATCAGGTGTACATTTTGGTCACTTGACAAGAAAATGGAATCCTAATATGGCTTCGTATGTATATACAGAGCGTAAAGGAATTCACATTATAGATCTTTACAAAACTGCTGCAAAAATTGAAGAAGCTAACGGTGCATTGCAAAAAATTGCTGCATCTGGTAGAAAAATTTTATTTGTAGCAACCAAAAAGCAAGCAAAAGATATCGTTGCCGAAAAAGCAAAAAGCGTAAACATGCCTTATATTACTGAGCGTTGGCCAGGTGGTATGTTAACCAACTTTATCACTATTAGAAAAGCTGTTAAAAAAATGGCCCAAATTGATAGAATGAAAAAAGATGGGTCTTTTGATGCACTTTCAAAAAGAGAGAAATTACAAATCAACCGTCAAAGAGCTAAATTAGAAAAGAATTTAGGTTCGATTACAGATATGACTCGTTTGCCAGGTGCCCTTTTAATTGTAGATATCAAACGTGAGCATATCGCTGTAGCGGAAGCGCAAAAATTGAATATCCCAATTTTTGCCATGGTAGATACCAACTCAGATCCAAGAGGAATTGATTATGTAGTGCCTTCTAACGACGATGCTTCTAAATCTATTGATAAAGTATTATCCTATATGACTGCAGCAATTAGCGAAGGTCTTTCTGAAAGAAAAAGTAGTAAAGAAGTGGTAGCAAAAGAAGAAGCTCCAAAAGCTGAAAAGACTGAAAAAGCTGCTGAAGCTACTGAAGTTGCTACAGAAAAAAAATAATTGTATAACTTGTTTATGCCCTAACAGGCATGACGATTAAACAGAAATAAAATGGTGAAAATAACCGCCGCAGAAGTAAACAAATTAAGAAAAACCACTGGTGCTGGTATGATGGATTGTAAAAATGCATTGGTTGAGGCCGAAGGTGATTTTGACAAAGCAATTGAAATTTTACGTAAAAAAGGTCAAAAAGTTGCTGCAAAAAGAGCAGATAGAGAATCTACAGAAGGTGCTGCTATTGCTTTGGTAAACAATGACAACACCGCTGGTGCTGCTATTGTTTTAAGCTGTGAAACCGACTTTGTTGGTAAAAACGAAAACTTTGTAAACTTAGCAAAACAATTGGCTGAAAAAGCGTTAAACAGTGCTACCAAAGAAGAATTGCTAAATGCAGATTTTGGTGGAATTACTGTTGCGGAAAAATTGATTGAACAAACAGGAGTAATTGGTGAAAAAATTGAGATTTCAAATTTCGAAAAAATCAACGCTCCATTTGTAGGGTCATATATCCACGCTGGTAATAAAATTGCAACCATTGTAGGTTTATCTGCCAATGTAGAAGGTGCTCCTGAAGTTGCTAAAGATGTTGCAATGCAAGCTGCTGCTATGAACCCAATTGCTTTAGACGAAAATGGTGTAGACCAAGCTATAGTAGAAAAAGAAATTGAAATTGCAAAAGACCAATTACGTCAAGAAGGAAAACCAGAAGCAATGTTAGACAATATTGCAAAAGGTAAATTAAAAAGATTTTTTAAAGACAATACCTTAGTAAATCAAGCATTTATCAAAGACAGTAAAATTAGTGTTGCTGATTATGTAAAATCTATTGGTGATGTAAAAGTGGTTGACTTTAAGCGTGCTGCTTTAGGTTAATTTAAAAAAAACCAAAAATTTAAATCCTCATGTTCTAGATTTTAATTTAGAAATGAGGATTTTTTTTATTGTAATGTGTCTTTAACAAAAGGGTTAAAATATAACTTTACCCCTATTCCTAAGGTTCTAGACTCTTCAGAAGCACTACCATAACCATAATCTGTAAAGTCTAATTTTGACAATGTATTTCCAGCGTTTAATCCAGTATACAAAATTGAAAACATCATACTAAGTTTTTCTGTTTCAAAAATTTCGGCTTCAAGCCCAATACCTAGAGAAAAGTAATTCTGATTTTCACTAATTTCTTCTTCCTGTTTTATTGTATAAGACAATCCATTATCTGTGGTCTCATAATAATAACCATAAGCATTAATTTTTGACCATGAATATTTAGGTAATACTAAAATTCTCCATCCATCTTTACCATAAAACAACTTAGGAGTAATACTAAATGTATTCGCATTGAATTTTCTTCTAAGATAATTGTCTTCAATTAAAGTTACTTCGTCAATATGATTTGCATTGTTTAATGCTCCAAAAAAATACTCATAAGCAATTTCTGGAGCAATAAATTTAATACGAAAAACTTCTATTCCAGTTTGGAAATTATAATAGCTACGATTATTAAATTCAGAGCTAAGATAAATATCTGCACCACCAAAAACTCTTGGTGTAAACTGTGCTTTTATTTGCTGTACAAACAATACTGTAGTAAAAATTAAATATGTATATGTTTTCAAATCATTTATTTAAATCAAATCCTAAATTTATTTGAACCATGATTGGCATTATATTCCCATTGCCATAAGTATCGAAGTAATATTGAGGCCCAACATCAAACAAAAAGTGAAAATTCTTACCATATTTTCTTTGAATACCCCATGTTGGTCCAAATGCAAAATCAAAATCAGATGTTCTGTTTATATTTTCCATTATAGAAGGTCCATGAGAAATGAGTCTTAATGAAATAAAATTACCAGAATTGTTTTTAATCGTCCTATTTTTATTTTGCCTTTTTTTAAAATTATAAAAATACTTGTACTGTACATCTAAAAATGGGGCAATAATATATATAAATCCGTCTCCACCATAGGTTAAATCTGGGTAAGCACCGTTATATCCAATTCCTATAGCGGATGATATAGTCGATTTATTTGATATTGGGTATTCTAACTCAATGGCTGGATTTAGAAAGTTAATTCGCCAAACTTTAACAGTTTGAGTATCCATCTTGTCTTGAGCAAATGAATTAAATGTAATTAACAACATTGTAAACAAGAAGATGTTTTTATTAATCATATCTTAAATTTTTTATTCTAATAAACTTTCGGTGATTATTTTTATTATGGTTTCCGCTCGTATTTTACTGACCCTAACGATTAATCTAAAGATGGCAAATATTCAAAATAAATAAAATTAATACAAACCTTAGCGCATTTATCTTCTCCTATCTAAGCCCTCTAAAAATACTTTTTATCAAAGCCATTATTTTAATCTGCTACTTTTAACCAAGAAATACTATAATTAGTATATTTGCACAACTTTTAAACTTACAGATGCATTACAAAAGAATCCTTTTAAAACTGAGTGGCGAAGCCTTAATGGGTGAAAGACAATACGGTATTGACCCTATAAGGTTAGCCGATTACGCCAAAGAAATTAAAAAAATTGTAGCCATGAATGTAGAAGTTGCCATTGTTATTGGCGGTGGAAATATTTTTAGAGGATTGGCTGGGGCAAGCAATGGAATGGATCGAGTGCAAGGAGATTATATGGGTATGCTAGCCACCGTAATAAACGGTTTGGCCTTACAAAGTGCCCTAGAAGAAGAAAAGTTACAAACCCGTTTACTTACTGCCATTGAAATGGAACAAATTGCAGAGCCATTTATCAAACGTAGAGCAGTGCGCCATTTAGAAAAAGGAAGGGTAGTGATTTTTGGTGGTGGTACTGGTAATCCGTACTTTACTACCGATACTGCTGCAGTGTTAAGAGCCATAGAAATCAATGCCGATGTGATTTTAAAAGGTACAAGAGTAGATGGTATTTACACTTCAGATCCTGAAAAAGATAAAAACGCTATCAAATTTGACAATATTACTTTTAAAGAAGTAATGAACAAGGATTTAAAGGTAATGGATATGACCGCTTTTACATTAAGCGAAGAAAATAAATTGCCTATTGTAGTTTTCGATATGAACAAAGCTGGTAATTTGGTAAAAGTTGTATCTGGTGAAAATATCGGTACATTAGTGGATACCAAGTAATTTTTCTAAATTTATATTTTAATACCCAACAAATCATGAACGAAGAAATTGAATTTATCATTGATGCTGCCAAGGAGCAAATGCAAAGTGCCATTGATCATTTTATTTATGAACTTACTCATATTAGAGCAGGTAAGGCTTCGCCAAATATGCTTCGAAGTGTAAAAGTGGAGTACTATGGAGCGAGTACACCCCTTACCCAGGTTGCAAATGTAAATACTTTAGATGCGCATACTTTAACCGTTCAACCATTCGAAAAATCGCTAATTCAAGAAATTGAAAAAGGAATAATGGCTGCCAACTTGGGTTTAAACCCAATGAACAATGGCGAAAGTGTGATTATCAATATTCCTATTTTAACAGAAGAAAGAAGAAAAGAATTGGTAAAACAAGCAAAAAGTGAAGGAGAAAATGCCAAAATAAGCATTAGAAATGATAGAAAAGATGCAAATAACGAATTGAAAAAATTGGATGTATCGGAAGATGCGCTTAAAAACGCTGAAGCAGATGTGCAAGATTTAACCGATAATTTTATCAAACAAGTAGATGATATTTTTGCCAAAAAAGAAAAAGAAATCATGACGGTTTAATTTGTTCCAAATTAAAGCTTCACATAAAAATATTCCCTCAAAACAATAAAAATCCTAAATAGGGAAATTAAAATAATAGTACATGAATTTTTGGCAAGTTGTTTCGCGATTTATACTTAAACAGCGTATTTTTATTTTGTTGGTATTGGTTGCAGCAACTGTGTTTTTGGGCTCAAAAATTCAGAATATTAAATTCTCACATTCCGAAGCCAACCTATTACCACAGGATCACGAAGAAAATATTAAATACGACAAATTTTTAGATATTTTTGGTGAAGAAGGTAATCTTATTATCCTAGCTGTACAGGATTCTACTATATTTCAAGCCGATAAATTTAATGCATGGAATCAATTTTCTAGCAGTTTAGATTCTTTTCCGCAAATAGATTTTACAGCTTCTGTAGGTAATATCAAGGAGCTAAAAAAAGACAAAAAAAATAAAAAGTTTATTGTAGAGCCCCTAATAAGTAAAACTTTAAAAACCGATAAAGAAGTTTTAGCCTTAAAAAAAGAACTCTTTGAAAACCTTCCTTTTTACAATAACTTTTTATTCAATAAAGAAACCAATACGCTCCGCACAGCAATTTATTTAGACCAAAAAATTGTAAATACTCCTATTAGAGAACGTTTTGTTTTTGACGATTTAAACCCTGCAATTAATCATTTTGAGCAGGCAACTGGTCTAGATGTTCGCGTATCTGGCATGCCCTATATACGCACCATGAATGCCAAAAATATAATTGATGAAATTGGCATTTTTGTAGGATTAGCACTATTTGTAACCTCCTTGATTTTCTTTTTATTTTTCAGATCGTATCGAGCAACTTTTATTACCATGACCGTGGTAAGTATTGGTGTCGTTTGGGCTCTTGGATTTATAGGTTGGTTTCAATACGAAATATCGGTTTTAATGGCTTTAATTCCTCCTTTAATTATTGTTATTGGAGTACCAAATGCCATCTTTTTAATCAACAAATACCAGCAAGAAGTAAAAAATCATGGCAACCAAGCCAAATCTTTACAACGTGTTATTTCAAAAATTGGCAACGCTACTTTGATGACCAACATTACCACAGCTTCTGGTTTTGCAACGTTTATCTTTACCAATAGCCAGTTATTGAACGAATTTGGTATCATTGCTTCCATCAATATCATTGCTATTTTTATTCTTTCTTTACTCATTATTCCAATTATCTATAGTTTTATGCACAAGCCTAAAGAAAGGCATTTAGAGCATTTAAACAGAAAATGGATTGATGCCATAGTAAATTGGATGGAAAACACAGTGCGCCATCATCGCATAGCCATTTATATTTCTACTTTGCTTATTATTATAACCAGTATTATTGGAGTGTACATGATTCGCGTTTCTGGAAGTATAATAGAAGATATGCCTAAAGGCAAACAATTTTATAAAGATATTGTATTTTTTGAAGAAGAATTTGGTGGAATTATGCCTCTCGAAATTTTGGTAGACACCAAAAGAAAGAATGGGGTGATGCGCTTATCCACTTTAAAAAGAATGGAAAAATTAGAGGAAGAGATGGATGAAATTCCAGAATTATCGAATTCCGTTTCTATATTAAATTTAGTAAAATACTCTAAACAAGCCTATTACAATGGTAACCCTAAATATTACCAACTCCCTACCGAGCAAGAAAAAAACTTTATATTATCCTATACTAAAAATGCCGATGCCAATTCGAACATGCTCCAAAATTTTGTAGATTCTACAGGGCAATATGCTAGAATGACCACCTTTATGAAGGACATTGGTACGGATAAAATGGAGCGAATTGAAGAGAGATTACAAGATAAAATCGACAAGGTTTTTCCTGCTAAAAACTATACCGTTACCCTAACTGGTAAAGCATTGGTATTTTTAAAAGGTACCAATTATTTGGTAAAAAACTTAGCTATTTCACTATCTCTAGCCATTTTATTAATTTCACTATTTATGGCATGGATGTTTCGGTCGTATAAAATGATTATCATATCATTAGTACCCAATATTTTGCCCTTGCTAATAACTGCAGGTTTGATG
>JAUIAA010000336.1 GCA_030425715.1 Bacteroidia bacterium
TCTCCTCTCACTTTCGTTGTGACAAAGGCGGTGGAATGTCGATGCCATTTACTGATTATAGTGTTATAGCCTATTATCTTAACAAAGTAAATACCGCTGAGCAGTCTATAGTGATGGGTAAATCAGATTTGTGGAATGCAGTTAAGCGATTAGATAGTGAGGTCTATGATTTGCTAGTCAAACGTGAATCGATACCTAATATCTCGGCAGAGAATAAATTTAAGTTAAGCAAAGAAAATTACAATTTAATGTTTGGTTTTTTCAAAAATCTTGGATTTGATTTGAGTAGTTGTTCACATTTTCGACTAGCCTTCTTATACGCAGTAATGGAGGGAATACAGGATGCTTAAGAATGCCATTCTAGTTTTCGGAGAAAAGGCTACTTGGATCCTAGCGGTTTTATTATTAATCAAGAATTCTACGTCTTCGTATAATGTGTTCGAGGTAGTAGTAAGCTTTGCTGCAATCACAGTAGCCCTTTTCGAGTTTGGCTTAAAGAATTACTTCTTGAGGATGATATCTTTAGGTGAACTTTATGTTGCAGATAGAGCCTTTGGTGCGGTGATGTTACTTAGTGTTTTCTTTTTAATTATCGCTGGACTGTCCTTTTCAAAGACCAATTACGTGATTAGCGTTGCCGCGGCAAGATCAGGTTATATTCTTTTGACGACCTTTTGTGTTCTTAGAGCACGGTTCACGGGAAATAAATTCGGTATTTTATTTGTATTAATTGGAATCAATATTGGTAGAATTTTAGGGGTTTATTTTTTCAACCAGGAAATTTTGTTTTTCTTCCTAATTGATATTATTGCTCTTGCAATTCTTATTGCTTTCAATTTGCAGAGAAAAATTGATTTTAAATTTGCAATGATGACTGTTCTGGAAAGCATCAGATATAGTAGGTGGTTAATTCCGAATGCAATTGCCATGGGGTTAATTGCTAATATCGTAAAAATCTACTCATATTTCAATTTGATTGATGAAAGAGCTTTATTGCAAGTAAATATATATAGCAGGATTTCGATGGCTATTTTAATCGGAAACACAGCCATGTACCTTCATGTGATAAAAGATTTAACGCGTGCGGTAGAATTAGGCTCGAAGGCTGCAATAGTAAATGCGTTAACAAAACAAATGACCCCCGTTGTGCTTATAGCGCTGCTTTCCATTGGTTTAATCTCTTCAGATCTACCAAAGCTTATCGGGGTGGATAATAATTACAAAACAGTGGGAGTATTGTATATATGTTATGTGTTATTATGGACCTTTCTTGTATTTTTTGAGACTGTAGAAGTCTTAAGAAATAGGACCAAAATATACTCAGTGATGAATATATCTTTTGCGATTATAACCCTTGCACTAGTCGGATCTCAATGGCTATCGGTAACACAGTTATTGCTTTTTATCGCTGGTGGGTTCCTAGTTTTGGTTGCTACCAATTGTCGTAGGTGTTTTAATTTTCAGAAAATTAAAACTCTCGCGTTGTAGGAACATCGGATAAACAATTCTAGAAAAGTAATGCTTAATCCTGGGAAAGTTCCCTGTCATTAGCCTTATTGCATTGTTTTCAGAAGTGAAAAACAGAGAAAAAGGCTTTATACGCGTT
>JAUIAA010000337.1 GCA_030425715.1 Bacteroidia bacterium
TCCACCCACTAAATTGATCAAATAGTAAGGTTTAAATTTTTCTTGCAGCAATAGTTCTCTTGCTATACTTTCATCATAATCAGTAATTGGCATCCCATCATTGTCTAAATAAAAATTCTTGGTTCTTGTAATGGGAGCGATATCAACAAAAGCATTGTTAAAATAATTTCCTGTAATGCCTAACCACCAATATTGGGGACTGTTATATTCAAAACCAACAGAATATGCTTGTTGTGGGCCACTAGCCACAAAATAATTTTTGAAGGAAACTTTACCATAATCTAGAATTCCTTTAAAAGCATCCGAAGTTAAATAGAGGTTAGGATTTTTGTTATAAACTGCTTGCCCAATTGCAGCTACCGATTTAAATTTTAAGCTTGGTAAAATAGGAGCCTCTAATGCAAATTCTAAACCAATATGCCGCTGGTTAATTCCTGAGAGTACTTCTTGGACAAAGGCTGTATTTTCTGCATTTCCTAAACCTACAAGGCCATCTGCAAAATAGAAAGAAATTTCTGTTTTATCTTTAATATCAATCCAATAAGTAGCGATTTTTGCATTTAATTTGGGGTGGCGCAATACATAACCAAAATCTGCAGAAAATAACTTTTCAGATGGTAAACCTTGAACTATGGCATTGCTCTCTCTTATATTTGAAAATGAGTTTTGTATACTTGGAGCTTGGTTACTGTAAGCAATATTTGCATTGAAAATATGTCTCCCACTTAGCTTATAGGAAGCTCCTGATTTATAGCTGAAATCTTGAAAAGACAATGTTTTACTTTTTCCTAAAGATTCATTTCCAGGATAATAACCGTTTTCATAAATTCCCTCTCGTTGATAGTTTGTCTGATGAAATGATACACCAAGATAGGCATCCATTCTTTTGGTTTGGTGATGCAGAGTTGCAAATCCTATAAAATCATTTGCCTGTAATTTATAGTTGTACTTAAATTTTTCATCTTGTTTTACTATCCTATTTGGATTTTGTAAATCGTTTTGCGCATCATGAATGTTATCTGCGTAAATATCAACATCTAAAAATCCATCTCCGCCAAGTAAATCAAGCATATAGGCAAAGTTTTCTGACTTTAAATTTCGATATAGTATTCCTGAGTTTAATTTCAAGTTTTCAGTAAAACTGATAGTCAAATTAGAGTTTACTGATAGTTGATGGTCATCATTTCTATCTTCGTAAAGCGCATAAACAGAATGCTTGTTGTCTTGACTATTGTTTTGATTGGCAGCGTACAAATCTTCCCAATTGATTTGCCCATTTTGTAAAAATTCTTGCTCGGCAAGATAGGCTCCTGCATAATCTGGGTAATCTATATTTCTTAAAAAATAACTGGGTAGTTTTTGGTAATAGGTAGGGTCAGGATTTACACCACCTCCAATAATAGTTGGGTTATTCTCTCCATCGTTTACAATTTTTGCACCTCCATAATCCAATCTACTATTCCCAATTTTTCCAAATTGATAAGAGATAGTAGTTTGTAAATCTATTTTGTTAGAAACTGTATAATAATGGCTCAGTTGGAAGATAGGCTCCCTTATCTCTCGCATTCGAGCATTTCTAATTTCAT
>JAUIAA010000338.1 GCA_030425715.1 Bacteroidia bacterium
CGGTATTGGCAATGGTGTTTTAAAAAAGGAGCTTTACCAAATACTACAAAAATACCCTGTGGATTATTATGATGCTGCTTACCAAAAATACGGGCAAGGTGCTACAGAAGTATATATTTATCAGAATAAAAAAGAGTTTTAGCAACTAATTAGAAACCGCTGTTTCAAAAGTTCCAAACAAATAATTTTGATCAAAATTTAAAGTTTCTTCACCACTTTGTAAAACCAAATCGTTAATTACAATTGTATGTGTATAGGCTATAATATTGTTATCTTCATCTAAAACAGGCTTGTTTTCTACCAGTATTTTACCTGAAGCCCCATCATAATTTTTTGCCGTTTTAGGCTCGTATGGAGGAACTGTAGCACAAAAATAATTGGCATCTACTTCGCTTTCAAATATTCTATAAGTAACCGTGTAATCACTATTTGGGCTAATACTAACAGGTAAAACTATTTCATCTGAGTTTTTAATTTCTTTATCGGTAAGTGTTAGCATAAGCACCTCTTTTTTTCCATCTAACCCATAACGGTATAAGGTAAATTCTCCACATTTATTAATGGTTTCGTCAAATTCAAAGCTTGCAATTTCAAAATCTCCATCATCACAAGAAAAGGATAAAACAACCAAAAGAGTAATAAATAGCTTTTTCATTTTCTAAATTTAGTCACAAAAATAATAGAATTAATGCTAATTTTAGTTGCATTGTAAAGAAATAAATCGAATGCGTATATTCGCACTAATAAACTAGTCCACACATGCGTAAAGTATATTTAGATAATGCTGCCACTACAGCTATAGATGATGATGTAATTAGAACCATTACCCATAGCATGATTGATAATTTTGGCAATCCCTCTTCTACCCACCAATTTGGTAGAAAAGCAAAAGCTGCTGTAGAAATGGCTAGAAAATCCATTGCGAACATTTTAAATTGTAAAGTTAATGAGGTTATTTTTACAGCTGGAGGAAGTGAGGCAGATAATCTCATTTTAAGAAATGCAATCGTAAATCTGGATGTTAAAAGAATTATCAGTTCTAAAATTGAACACCATGCAGTGTTACATACTTTGGAGGCATTGGCAAAAGAATTTGAGGTTTTTGTTGATTTTGTGCATGTAAATACTAAAGGAGAAATTGATCTAAATCATTTAGAACAACTTCTTTTAAGTAGCCAACAAAAAACATTGGTTAGTTTAATGTTTATAAACAACGAAATTGGTAATATTTTAAACCTAAATGAGGTCGCAAAAATTTGCAAAGACAACAATGCTCTGTTTCATTCAGATACTGTGCAAGGTTTAGGACATTACACCTTAGATTTGGGAAAAACTCCAGTTGATTTTATTACAGCGAGTGCACATAAATTTCACGGCCCAAAGGGGGTTGGGTTTGCGGTAATCAAACAACAGCATGGAATTAAACCATTATTGATTGGAGGGGAGCAAGAACATGGTGCTAGAGCAGGTACAGAAAATGTACACAGCATTGTAGGGATGGAAAAAGCCCTTCAAATTGCAAACAAAGACAAAGCAGCCGACAGAAATACAATTATAAAATTAAAGGACTATTTTATTGCGCAAT
>JAUIAA010000052.1 GCA_030425715.1 Bacteroidia bacterium
CCTACTAAATCTTGCCACCAGCCATCATTTCCTGAAACATTACTGTTTCCTGTTAACGCATGATTAATTAACACCACAGGAGCGGTACCCAATGCTTTTCCGAAGGTTTCATAACTTAATGGAATAGTATCGAATTGGGTACCGCTTATTGTGGTATAACTAAGAATATTAATATGCTGCAAATCACTTTTCATTACCGACTTATTTTTAAGGTATTTTCTAAATGTTATTGGTTTATGCCAATACTTCTTTAGATATTTTGGCAAATGCTTCTTGTAAATCGGTTTTTAAATCTTCTATATTTTCTAAACCAACCGACAAACGGATTAAGTCTTTCGTTACTCCTGTGCTTTCTTGTGCTTCATCACTCAATTGTTGGTGTGTGGTACTTGCAGGGTGGATAATTAAGGATTTTGTATCGCCAATATTTGCCAACAAAGAGAAAATTTTAGTGGCATCCGTTACTTTTTTAGCAGATTCAAAACCTCCTTTTACCCCAAAGGTTACAATTCCACTTTGTCCGTTTGGTAAATATTTTTTGGCTAAACTATAGTGTTTACTACTTTCTAAACCAGGATAATTTACCCAAGCTACTTCCTCTCTACTTTCTAGCCATAACGCAAGTTCTAGCGCATTTTTACTGTGTTGTTTGATTCTCACTGGTAAAGTTTCTAATCCTTGTAAAATTTGAAAAGCGTTGAACGGACTTAATGCTCCGCCAAAATCACGTAAGCCTTCTAGTATAAGTTTAAAGGTAAATGCTGCTTGCCCCAATGCTTCGCTATAAACCAATCCGTGATAACCTTTAGAAGGCTCTGTAAATTCAGGGAATTTACCATTAGCCCAATCAAACTTACCAGCATCTACAATTACTCCTCCTAACGAAGTTCCTTGTCCGCCAACATATTTCGTTAACGAATGAATAACCAAATCTGCACCATAATCAATTGGATTTAACAAAACGGATGTTGCTACGGTATTATCTACTATAAAAGGCACCTTTGCAGCTTTTGCTTCGTTTGAAATTGCTTCTAAATCTAGTACATCTAATTTTGGATTGCCAAGAGATTCTACAAAAAATGCTCTGGTATTTTCTTGCACTGCATTTTTAAAATTTTCTGGGTTTGCAGGATCCACAAAAGTTGTAGTTATACCTAATCTAGGTAAGGTAACATTTAATAGGTTAAAAGTTCCTCCATATAAACTATTTGAGGCAACTATATGATCTCCAGCCTTTAATAGAGTTAATAAACTTGTTGAAATTGCAGCAGATCCTGAAGAAAATACAACTGCTCCTATTCCCCCATCAATTGCTGCCAATCTTTTTTGCAATATATCATTGGTAGGGTTGTTTAATCGTGTATAAATAAATCCTAATTCTGCTAAGGAAAATAAATTTGCTGCATGCTCTGTATTATCAAATACATAAGAGGTAGTTTGGTAAATTGGAACGGCTCTTGTTCCTGATGTTTGTGTGGTATCGTGTCCTGCATGTAATGCGTTTGTTGCTAATTTTTGCGTACTCATGACTTTAAGTTTTAATATTTTTTAAATTTATTTTGAAAAAAGTCCCTTTGATTAGGTATTACCAAAGGGACTTAAAGCTTTTCGTTTAAATTTAGGCAATACCATTACATTGATTTACACATCATGTACATCATCATTACTTTTTGCATTATTAAATTACCTTGTTTCATTTTATTGGTATAAAAAAAGCCGCTGAAATTTCAGAGGCTTTTGTTATTGTATATTCTTTTAAAATAAATCAAATAGCATGCCTCTGCGTTGTGCTACGCATCATCATGTTTCCCATTTGATTAAATCTAATTGTCATTTCTTTAATATTATCGGCTACAAATGTAAATACTTTTTTGATTTAAACAAACTTTTGTATTATTTTAATTCGGCATGACCAAAACTTACAGAAAAATCAATACACCAAATTACTACTTTTTTGTACTTACTCAAATCCGTTTATATAAGTGAAGCTCCTATTGATATTCTTTAATTCTCCTAAATCTACATAATCGCTAGAGTTCACTTCTGATGTAAGATAAACCAGTCATTATAAAATATCCAAGCTTACAATTTAATTTCTATTTGCTTGCTATCTAATAAAAATTACTAACTTTGCAATCGAAACTTTGAGGAAAAATTTGGACTGATTGCAACCTCGTAAAAAAATGCTAAAGCGGTATCACTACTTTGGCTTTTCCTTGCACTTCCAAGTATTTTTTCAAAAATTAATTTTACAAAAATGTCATATTTATTTACGTCTGAATCCGTTTCAGAAGGGCATCCTGATAAGGTAGCCGATCAAATATCAGATAATTTACTAGATGCTTTTTTAGCATTTGACCCAAATTCAAAAGTAGCTTGTGAAACTTTAGTAACTACTGGTCAGGTGGTTTTGGCTGGTGAAGTGAAAACCAAAACCTATATTGATGCCGCAAAAATAGCAAGAGAAACCATTAA
Organism: Bacteroidia bacterium; assembly: GCA_030425715.1. GTDB lineage: Bacteria > Bacteroidota > Bacteroidia > Flavobacteriales > Flavobacteriaceae > Lutimonas. Next base: position 2,476 of record JAUIAA010000052.1, read on the forward strand.
TAAAATTGGTTATACCAAAGGAGCTTATCAATTTGAAGGGGATAGTTGCGGTGTAATTTCGCTAATTCATGAACAATCACAAGATATTAATCAAGGGGTTGATAGAGGAAGCTCTGAAGATCAAGGTGCTGGAGACCAGGGAATGATGTTTGGTTACGCCACGAGTGAAACCGAAAATTACATGCCTCTTGCTTTAGATTTGAGCCATCGAATTTTAAGAGTTCTTGCAGAATTGAGAAGAGAAAATAAGGAAATTACTTATTTGCGTCCAGACGCAAAAAGTCAGGTAACTATTGAATACTCTGATGATAATATACCGCAAAAAATAGATACTATTGTATTATCTACACAGCATGATGAATTTGACGAAGATGATGCGATGCTAGCCAAAATTAAAAAGGATATAGTTGAAATTTTAATTCCTAGGGTTCAATCACAATTACCTGCAAAAATTCAAGCTTTATTTAACGATGACATTACCTATCATGTAAACCCAACTGGTAAATTTGTTATTGGTGGACCGCATGGAGATACTGGACTTACGGGCAGAAAAATTATTGTAGATACTTATGGCGGTAAAGGTGCACATGGCGGTGGCGCTTTTAGCGGAAAAGACCCAAGTAAAGTAGATAGATCGGCAGCTTATGCTGCACGTCATATTGCTAAAAACATGGTGGCAGCCGGAATTTGTAAAGAAGTGTTGGTACAAGTTTCCTATGCCATTGGGGTTGCAAAACCAACTTCAATTAATGTAGAGACTTATGGTACGGCAAAGGTTGATTTAACCGATGGAGAAATTTCAAAAATTATTGAAAACGTATTTGATATGCGACCATCGGCCATTGAGAACAGATTAAAATTACGCAATCCAATTTATAGCGAAACCGCAGCATATGGCCATATGGGTAGGACTCCCAAAACCATCACAAAACATTTTAGCTCTCCCTATGCCGGAGAAACTACTTTAGAGGTTGAACTGTTTACTTGGGAAAAATTAGATTACGTAGATACTTTAAAAAAAGCTTTTAGTTTATAACATCTATTTAAAAGGAGTGGTTTATAAAACTACTCCTTTTTTATTGAGGTAAAATATCTACATACCAAAAACCACACTTATCTTGATTATTGACTTCTGGATTTGGATATTCTTTATAAGTTTTTTCACCTAATTTATAATCGACTTTTTGTTTAAAAATGGGGCCATCAAAACAAAATGTATGGAACTCGCCATTTTCTCCACACACATCTACTTCTTCGGGTAAAGATGCTATTAATTCTTTGGTTATAATTTTACCTACAAAATCTTTATCAAAATATTTGGCACTGGCACATACAATAAGAGCCTTAAATCCTAAATTTAAAAACTCTTGCATTATTGTTTTCGTGTTTTTTTTCCATAAAGGATAGACGCCTATAAGATTGGCTTTGCTTAATTGATTGTCTCTATAAGCTTTCAAATCTTCTAAAAAAATGTCGCCAAAAGCAGCGTGGGTATACCCTTCATTTTTTAGCGCATCTGTACTTTCAGCCATTATCTTATTATAAATATCCATATTGGTATTTTCGGGCAACTCAATTAATGCAAGCGGCAACTGTAAAGCTTCGGTTTGTTTTTCTAACATCGCTCGTCTTAAGCCATGCATGCTTACACGATTATAATACGAATTAACACTAGTAACAAGTTTAGAAACTTTATACTGATCATTCTGTTGTAAATAATATAGTGCTAAAGCTGCATCTTTACCACTACTCCAATTAAAATATGTTTTAATTTTAGACATTAATACATTTAACTTCGGTTATTTTATACTTTTGTGTTATGCGTCTACTTTTTCTAATTTTTGTGCTTTCCAATTATCTTAGCATTCATGCGCAAAATAGTCTTTCGTTAGTTTTTTTCGAAAAGTATTCGCTTAACGCGGATGAATTTATTGGTGTAGACGATTTTGGTTACACCTATTACCTCAAAAACAACGCCCTATTCAAAGCATCAATGCAAGACACTTTAACATATAGTAACTATTCTCTTGGCAAAATTACCAATGTAGATGTTCATAACCCATTTAAAGTTGTGGTTTTTTACAAAGATTTTAATGCTGCACTAGTACTAGATAGCAAACTCAATGCCATAACAGATGTGGTTAATTTTAATCAAGAAACCAGATTTAATAATGCTGAATTCTTAAGTTATTCTTCTGAAAATAATCTTTGGGTATTTGCGGATGATAACCGATTACACTTATACAATTTTCAGCACAAACAAGATAACATACAAAGTCAGCCTATTACTTTTTATAAAGAAAATTTTGAAGCAATAGGTATGGTAAGTAGTTACAAAAAAGTTTGGGTTATTTCACAAACCGATGTGGTTCTTTTTAATGAATATGGAAATTATTTAGAAACCTATCCTTTAACTCATCCCGATTATATTACTCCATACCAACAAGGATATTTAGTTTTAGAAAAAGGAACGTTCATTTACAAATCAAACCAAGGCGATATCTCATTTCAAATAAATATTCCTAAAAATATAAAGAGCATATACTTAAACAAATCAACACTTTATATTTTTGATGGAAAAAGTATTTATGCTTATAAAATAAAATAGTTAATTGGCAGTTTAATTGGTTATGAAAGCTGGATAACTTAAGGCAAGTTCATAAAAATTTAATTAACTTTATCGCTTATTTAAAATCTATTTAAAATTACATTATGCATGTAGCTATCGCAGGGAATATTGGTGCTGGAAAAACTACTTTAACCAGATTATTGGCCAAACATTATAAATGGGAACCCCATTTTGAATCGGTTACCGACAACCCTTATTTAGACGATTTTTATAGTTCTATGGAGCGTTGGTCTTTTAACTTGCAAATATTCTTTTTAAATAGTCGCTTTCGTCAGATTTTAGAAATTCGAGAAAGCGGTAAAAATATCATTCAAGATAGAACGATATATGAAGATGCGCATATTTTTGCACCCAATTTACATGCCATGGGCTTGATGACCAATAGAGATTATGGCAATTATGAATCTTTATTTGAATTGATGGAAAGGTTGGTCGCTCCGCCAGATTTATTAATTTACCTAAGAGCTAGTATTCCAACCTTAGTTGGGCAAATACACAAAAGAGGAAGGGAATTTGAAAACTCTATCAGTATTGAATATTTAAGTAGATTAAATGAGCGTTATGAGGCCTGGATATCAAAATACACCAAAGGAAAATTATTGATTATTGATATTGACAATTTAGACATAGTAGAAAAGCAAGAAGATTTAGGTTCGATCATTGATAGAATAGATGCCCAAATTCATGGTTTATTTTAATCATTTCCACCTATTTCTTAAGCATAAAAAATCCCGCAATTGCGGGATTTTTAGTTTTATAATCTAAAGAATGATTTCTATTTCTTCATGTTTTGCATTATATCTCCTGTTAAGGTAGAATAATTAATTTTTAAAGCATCAACGTTTCTCAACTCTTCTTTAATATCGGTAATTGTACCAACATTGGTTTTAATATCTGCCTTAATAGATGTAGTTAGCAATGGAATTTCATCTTCAGAATGTGTTTCTCTTTCTGCAAAAATAAAATACTTTACATCTTTTACATCAGCAATTCTATCATTCAACTGGATTTTATCTCCATTTTGACCTTCTACTTTACCTACATAAATATAGCTCACTAAACTTTTACGTTCTAGCTTTTTAACTTCAGTTGCCTTAGGTAATTCCGGTTTTTTAATTTTTAATTCTGTTTCACGCATTACGGTAGTAACCATAAAAAAGAACAATAACATAAATACAATATCTGGTAAAGACGCTGTAGATATACCCGGCATTCCTTTTTTCTTCTTTTTAAACTTTGACATAAAAAATTACTTTGTAGGTTCTGCTTCAGAAATAATCTGAGGATATTTCTTTTTAATATTCGCTATTTTATCTTTTAAAGCTTGGTTTCCAGGACTATTTTTAGAGTCTTTCAACAATTGGGTATAAGATACACCATAAAGTTTATTAGATAAGCGATTTCTCAATTCGGTATACGCACCAACCAATTCATTTTGAACTGCAATATAAGTTCCGTAGGAGGTTCCTCTATCACTTTCTAATGAAATAATTGCTTTGTTTGGATGATCTGATGATAGAGGGTCTTTCGCACCTTCACACCAATCACATTCTGCAGGTTCTGCTCCATCAATAGGATTACCTAAGCCACCACCATTGTCAATAAATTTCATCGCTTCCGCTCTAATCTTATCAACAGTCATAAATTGGTCACCTTCTACTAATATATTTTTCTCCTTTAATTTAGGTGGTTCAATATCTTCCGGTTGTTTTTCAGGTAGCTTACGAGATATCCCTGTATCTACATCCATCGTAGTAGTTACTAAGAAGAATATTAGAAGTAGGAAGGCAATATCTGCCATGGACCCTGCATTAATTTCTGGTAAATCTCTTTTTGCCATAATATTATTTTGATACTAATGATTTAAGGAAGTCTCCTAAAATTCCTAATAAGGCAATTCCTCCTAAAATAAGCGAATACCAAATACCTGTACTTACCCATTTAGAAATTGGACCTGCTTCACCATCTTTAATTACGTTTCCTGAAACATTGGTTACCGCTGCATCTGAAGCCATTCCGTAAGAAATAGCCAAAATCACTCCTAATATCACCAATGATATCAATGCCATTTTTAATTGTTTAGGACTTTTTACCAAGTTAATTAACGAAAAAACAATGGCTAAAATTCCTGTTATGATCAACACAACTTTTGCAAAAGTTATGTAAGGAGAAATAATGCTATTTTGCAAGTCTACACTTTCTTTAACTGCATCATCTCCTGCCATGATTATCCTTATTAAGAAGAAAACTGCAACTAAACCAATTACTCCTGTAACAATAGATAATATTTTAGATAGATTATTATTCATAATTTATTTCTTATTTATTTCTGATCAAAAGATCAACTAATTTAATTGAAGCGTCTTCCATGTTGTTTACAATACTATCTACTTTAGAGATAATATAATTGTAAAATATTTGAAGAATAATTGCTACAACTAAACCAAATACGGTAGTTAATAATGCTACTTTAATACCCCCTGCTACTACTGCTGGAGAGATATCACCTGCTGCTTCAATAGAGTCAAATGCAGAAATCATACCAATTACAGTACCCATGAAACCAAGCATCGGTGCCAAGGCAATAAATAAGGACAACCAAGAAACGTTTTTCTCTAGTAATCCCATTTGTACACCGCCATAAGCTACAACAGCTTTTTCTGCAGCGTCAACCCCTTCGTCCATTCTATCTAAACCTTGGTAAAAGATAGAGGCAACTGGGCCTTTTGTATTTCTACATACTTCTTTAGCAGCTTCTACACCACCAGAACTCATTGCTTCTTCTACATTGTTTACCAATTTATCGGTATTTGTAGTTGCCATGTTTAAATAAATAATTCTTTCAATGGCTATTGCTAAACCTAAAATAAGACAAACCAATACAATTCCCATAAAAAATGGTCCTCCTTCAATAAATCTTTGTTTCAACACTTGGTGAAAGGTTTTGTCTTCAACAACTGTTTCTGTTTGTGCATAAATGTTTTGAGCTGAGCTTAAAAACAATAATCCTGCTACTGCCAGGCTACTAGATACTTTTTTCATTTTTGTAGATCTTTGTTATTTAAATTTTAGTTAACGGGTTAAAGATATAAAATTTTCTTTAAAAATTTTACGCGGAGAGAAAGGGATTCGAACCCTTGTTACAATTTCTCATAAACACGCTTTCCAAGCGTGCGCCTTAAGCCACTCGGCCACCTCTCCTATATTTCTTCACTTTTTACAGACCGGCAAGTAACAAAAAAATATTAATATGTAAAAATATTTTTAATTAAACTAACTTATTTCCCCCCTTAAAGGCTTTTCAAAAACAGCTTTAAATTCATTTGATGGGATTTTTTGCCCTAAAAGATATTTTAATTTTGCTACTGCCGATTCAGTGGTAATGTCCTTTCCACTGATGACTCCTAAGTTATTTAAATGCACACTTGTTTCGTAATGACCTTGTATTACACTTCCGCTAATACATTGAGTTACATTCACTACCGGTATTTTTTTATCTATAACATGAGCCAATAATTTAGTAAACCAAGTAAAAGTTGGTGCATTGCCTGCGCCATAAGTTTCTAAAATTACCCCTTCTAAATTAGGTATTTCCAAAATACCCTTGACAATATGTTTATCTATTCCTGGGTAAAGTTTTAATATGACAATTTTAGCATCAAATTTTTTTCTTACAATTAGCTTTTTTGAAGTTTCTACTTTTTTTAATGCCCCTTCATTAAACAATAAATGCACTCCACTTTCGGCTAAAGGTGGATAATTTGGCGAATCAAAAGCTTCAAATTGCTCTGCGCTTATTTTTGTTGTCCTATTGGCACGATACAATTTATACTCAAAATACAATCCCACTTCACCAATTTTAGGCAAACCTGCTTTTTGTGTAGCCGCAATTTGTATGGCTGTAATTAAATTTTCTTTCGCATCAGTTCTTAAATCCCCTATTGGTAATTGCGACCCTGTAAATATCACAGGCTTGTTTAAATTTTCAAACATAAAACTAATTGCCGATGCAGTATATGACATGGTATCTGTTCCCGTAAGCACCACAAATCCATCAATTTTATGATAATGTTCTTCAATAATATCTGCCAGTTTCACCCAATATTTTGGGCACATATTTGAGGAATCTATTGGGGTATCAAATGAAATAGTCTGAATCTTACAATCTAACAGTTGTAATTCTGGAATCTTATCTTTAATTTGATTAAAATTAAATGCTTTTAAGGCATTTGTTTTGTAATCTTTTACCATACCAATGGTACCACCAGTATATATCAATAAAATATTTAGTACTTTTGTAATCATCAAAACATTTTTTCATAATTGTGCTGTAAAAGTATTAATTAAAATATATAAAATATGTCAGGTTCGTTTTTATTAATTGCTGTTATAGGTTTAGTGGGCATGTATGTACAATACCAATTAAAAAGCAAGTTTAAAAAATACTCTAAGTTACACTTACAAAACGGATTAAGTGGTAAAGAAATCGCGGAAAAAATGTTAGCCGATAATGGTATTTTTGATGTTAAAGTAATATCCGCAAAGGGACAATTAACTGATCATTATAATCCAGCAAATAAAACTGTAAACTTAAGTGAATCTGTTTACAATGAACGCAATGCTGCTGCTGCAGCTGTGGCGGCACATGAATGTGGT
>JAUIAA010000053.1 GCA_030425715.1 Bacteroidia bacterium
ATGGGTGCTGGAACCAATAGAATTAACCAATATACCCTTGGTAAAAACACGCAAGGATTATCTAATTATTTACATAAAAATTTAAACGGAAAACAACCTAAAGTTGCCATTGCTTACGATTGCCGTCACAATAGTAAATCTTTTGCAAAATCGGTAGCAAATGTTTTTTCGGCAAATAATATTAAAGTGTATTTATTTGAAGATTTAAGAGCTACTCCTGAACTTTCTTATGCGGTACGTGAATTAAATTGCGATGCTGGAATTGTATTAACAGCATCACACAATCCACCAGAATACAATGGTTACAAAGTGTATTATAACGACGGAGGGCAAATAGTACCACCACAAGATAGTGCCATTGTTGATGAAATTAATGCCTTAGAATTTAGCGATATCAATTTCAATGCAAAAGAAGAATATATAGAAATAATTGGTGCAGAAATAGATAAAAAATTTATTGCCGAGGCTGTTAAAAATGCCACTACACCAACTACCCAAAATAGAGAAAATCTAAAAATAGTATTTACCGCTTTACATGGCACCTCTATTACCGCTGTACCAGATGCATTGCGAGAAGCTGGATTTACAGATGTACATTTGGTAAAAGAACAAAGCGAACCAAATGGTGATTTCCCAACCGTAAAATCTCCCAACCCTGAAGAGCCAGAAGCCTTAAAAATGGCTACAGATTTAGCGAATAAAATTGGTGCAGATATTGTGATTGGTACGGATCCTGATTGTGACAGATTAGGAATTGCGGTTAGAAATTTTAACAATGAATTGGTTTTATTAAATGGAAACCAAACGTTTAGTATACTTTGTAGCTTTTTATTGAAAAGCTGGAAAAACGATGGGAAAATAAATGGTAAGCAGTTTGTAGGTTCTACAATCGTTTCTACCCCATTAATCAATAAAATTGCTGCTAGTTATGGTGTAGAAACCAAAGTAGGCTTGACTGGTTTTAAATGGATTGCCAAAATGATTCGTGAAGCAGAAGGAAAACAAGACTTTATTGGTGGTGGTGAAGAAAGTTTTGGCTTTATGGTTGGCGATTTTGTACGCGATAAAGATGCGGTTTCTTCCACAGTTTTAGCTTGCGAGATTGCAGCTCACGCTAAAAACAACAACAGTTCTATTTATGAAGAATTGATTGATTTATATGTTAGCCATGGTTTTTATAAAGAACACCTAATTTCTGTGGTTAAAAAAGGAATTGAAGGAGCTAACGAAATCAAACAAATGATGAGTAACCTTCGCCAAAACCCAATTACAGAAATTGATGGAGAAAGAATAAAATATCTAAATGATTATGAAGCCTCCACTTGTAAAAATTTATTAACTGGAGCAGTTAGTCTAATTGATTTACCAAAATCAAATGTTTTAATTTACGAAACTGAAAATGGAACAAGAATTGCCGCTCGTCCTAGCGGTACGGAACCTAAAATTAAATTTTATTTTAGCACAAATACAAACCTTCCTAGCAAGGAAAAACTGCAAGAAAAAGAAGAGGAATTGAGTGCTAAAATCCAAAGAATTATTACCGAATTAAATTTATAATTATTGAAGTATTTTAAAAAAATATTAGCTTTTGCCAAGCCTTATACCAAATTCGCTTGGCTCAACATCTTTTTCAACATTCTTTACGCTATTTTCAATGTTTTGTCCGTTTTGGCATTTATCCCTGTATTGGGAATTCTTTTTGGAAAAGAAGAAAGAATTACCCAAAAACCAGTATTTACAGGGGTTAAAGATATTTACGATTATACACAAAACAGCCTAAATTACTACGTAACCAACATTATGGAAACCAGTGGCGTAGAAAAAGCATTGCTATTTATTTGTGTCATCAGTTTTTTAATGTTTTTCTTCAAAAACCTATTTCGCTATTTGGCACTTTTTGTGCTTTCCTTTTTGCGAAATGGTGTGGTAAAAGACCTTCGAGATCAATTGTATGGTAAAATATTAGAGCTACCCATTTCTTATTTTTCCGAAAAGAAAAAAGGAGATACCATTGCCCGAATGACTTCGGATGTACAAGAAGTAGAAACTTCTTTTTTAAACACTTTAGAAGCAGTAGTTAGAGAACCTTTAACTATCGTTTTTACCTTGATTTCTATGTTTGCCATTAGTGCCAAATTAACACTTTTTGCATTTATACTTTTACCCGTTTCCGGGATTTTAATTTCATCGGTAAGTAAAAAATTAAAAGCAAAATCATTATTAGCCCAACAAGAAACAGGTAACTTTTTATCTTTTATTGAAGAAACCTTAACTGGCTTGAAGGTGATTAAAAGTTTTACTGCAGAAGAAAAGTTAGAAAACAAATTTAAAAAATCTACTTTACGATTTAAACAGCTAATGAACAGTGTTCTACATCGTAAAAATTTAGCTTCTCCCATGAGTGAATTCTTGGGTTCGGCAACAATAATTGCAATATTATGGTTTGGTGGTAGAATAGTATTATTAGGTGAAGACGAAATGAAACCGCAAGAATTCTTAGGTTATATCGGTCTTTTTTATTTGATATTAAATCCTGCAAAAGCTATTTCCAAAGCGGTATTTAGCATTCAAAAAGGGAACGCTTCGGCGGAAAGGATTATGTCAATTTTAGAAACTAAGAACGATATTCGAGATAAGGCAGATGCTTTAGTAAAAACCACCTTTGATTACGAAATTGAACTCAAAAACATCTCTTTTAAATACAAGGATGAATATGTGTTAAAAAACTTTTCCTTAACCATTCCAAAAGGAAAAAGTGTAGCATTGGTTGGGCAATCGGGAAGTGGGAAATCTACCATTGCAAATTTAATTCCAAGGTTTTACGACATTAATGAAGGTGAAATTTTAATCGATGGTATTAACATTAAAAATATTCAAAAAGAATCCTTAAGAGATTTAATGGGATTGGTAACACAAGAATCGATTTTGTTTCACGACACCGTAAAAAACAACTTGACTTTAGGGGTGGAATCTGCCAGTGATGCCGAGGTATTACACGCAGCTCAAATTGCGAATGCCCATGAATTTATCAAAGATTTGCCACAACAGTACGAAACCAATATTGGAGATAGTGGGAACTCACTTTCTGGTGGACAAAGACAACGATTGTCCATCGCTAGAGCAGTATTGAAAAACCCTCCAATCATGATTTTAGATGAGGCTACCTCAGCTTTAGATACAGAATCGGAACAATTGGTGCAATCGGCATTAGAAAAAATGATGCAAAATAGAACATCGGTAGTAATTGCGCATAGATTATCTACCATTCAAAAAGCTGATTTGATTGTAGTTTTACAAAAAGGAGAGATTGTAGAACAAGGAAAACACCAAGAATTACTAGAAAAAGAAGGTGCCTATTTTGGCTTGGTGAATATGCAATCCCTCAACGGATAGTTTTTCATTAAAATTAGACCTATGGATATTATTAAAAGTTTAGAATGGCGGTATGCTTGTAAAAAATTTGATACCAACAAAAAGCTGTCTAATACCCAATTAGAAAAGTTAAAAAAGTCGTTTAATTTAACAGCTACTTCCTTTGGATTGCAACCTGTTAAGTTACTTATTGTTAGTAATAACAAATTAAAAAATGAACTTTTTAAACATGCTTATTCGCAAAATCAAATTAATAGCTGTTCACATTTGTTCGTTTTATGTATCGATACAGAAATTAATGAAACTACCGTAGATAATTATTTTGAGTTGGTAAAAAAAATGCGCAATACCCCCGAAGACGTTATTGGAGTTTTTCGTAACCAATTAAAAGATATTTATAAAAATAAAAGCCAATACGAAATTGAAAAATCAGCTATCAATCAGGCTTATATTATTTTGGGTAACCTAATGACGGTTTGCGCTTTAGAAGGAATTGATTCTTGCCCTATGGAAGGGTTTAATTCAGAAAAATTTGACGAAACTTTAAAATTAAAATCAAAAAAGTTAAAATCGGTATTATTATTGCCAGTAGGCTTTAGAGCTTCGGATGATTTTTTGAGCACACAAAAAAAAGTACGTAAATCTATTGACGAAATTATTTTTGAAATTTAATATCATGAGAACTAAAATTTTTACTTTGATGATTGCAGGTCTGTTTTTAACAAGCTCCTGCAGCGACAATAACGAGGATCATGAGTCTGTTGGAAAATGGAAATTGATAGAACAATATATGGATCCTGGTGATGGAAGTGGTGACTATGTTGCCGTAGATAGCGAAAAAACGCTAGAATTTTTTAGTAATGGTTGGATTAATACCAAAGGAACCCTATGCAATATAAGCATTGATGTAGATGAGGATGGAAATGCAACCTATTCGGCACAAGACCAAATTATTTATCCAAAAGGCTGTTCTAGCAGCGACATGAGAATTACCTACGAAATTAAAGATAACTATTTATATCTGTATTATCCTTGTATAGAAGGATGTGGTCAGAAATACAAAAAAATATAATAAAAACATATGAGCGAAGCAGTAAGAAACTTAGAACCTAAAGCTATTTGGGATAATTTTTCCAATTTAAATGCAGTACCTAGACCTTCAAAAAAAGAAGAAAGAGTAGTGCAATTTATGGTAGATTTTGGTAAGCATCTAGGTTTGGAAGTGGCAGTAGATAAAGTACAAAACGTAATTATTAAAAAGCCAGCCACTACTGGCATGGAAAATAGGAAAACCATTGTAATGCAATCGCATTTAGATATGGTACATCAAAAAAATGCAGATACGGTTTTTGACTTTGACAAAGAAGGTATTAAAATGCTAATTGATGGGGATTGGGTTACTGCAGATGGCACCACACTTGGAGCCGATAATGGATTGGGTGTAGCCGCAATTATGGGTATTCTAGCAGCTAAAAACATAGCGCACCCAGCTATCGAAGCCTTATTTACCATTGACGAAGAAACTGGTATGACTGGAGCCATGGGTTTAGAAGCTGGCTACTTAACTGGTGAAATTCTATTGAATTTAGATACTGAAGAAGATGACGAGATAGACATAGGCTGTGCTGGTGGTGTAGATGTAACCGCTACCAAATCTTATACCGAAGAGAATACAGAAGGTCAAAAAGCATTCAAACTTAGCGTAAAAGGTTTACAAGGTGGTCACTCGGGTATGGACATCCACAAAGGCTTAGGCAATGCCAATAAAATTATGAATCGCGTATTGTTAGCCACCAAAGAAATTATTCAAATCTCTAGTATCCAAGGAGGTAGTTTACGAAATGCCATACCTCGTGAAAGCTTTGCCGTAGTGGTTTGCGACACAAAAAATGCTGCTAAATTTATCGCTAAAGCGGAAGAAACCATTGCTACAATCAAAACCGAGCTTAAAAATTTAGAACCAAACTTAACCTTTAGTTTTGAAGCTATTGAGGCACCTTATAAAATGATGCCTATTGAAGAGCAAAATTCCTTACTAAATACTCTTGAAAAAGCACACAATGGCGTTTTTAAAATGAGTGCAGCCATACCAGATTTGGTAGAAGCCTCTAACAATATTGCAAAGGTAACAGTTGCAGATAGTAAAATTCAAATAGAATCATTAACCAGATCTTCTGTAGAGGGTTCAAAAAAAGAAGTGGTACAGGCTTTAAAATCCGTATTTCAAAGCAATGGTTTTGAAGTGCGTCTTTCTGGAGATTATCCAGGTTGGCAACCTAATCCAAATTCTCCAATATTAAAAGTAATGGAAAATTTATATGCAGATATTTTTGGTAAAAAACCAAAAGTAGTAGCTTGTCATGCTGGATTAGAATGTGGAATTTTAGGTAAAAATTATCCAAATATGGATATGATTTCTTTTGGACCAACTATTAAAGGAGCCCACTCCCCAGATGAAAGAGTCTCTATTAGCTCCGTTCAAAAATTTTGGAAGTATTTGTTAGCAATTCTAAAAAATATACCAGAGAAAAACTAACCGAAAAAAAGCCAAACCATGACCCATCTTAAAAAAAGTATTTCCTTAAGTAATGCTATTGCCATAGGAATTGGCGGAATGGTTGGTGGTGGTATTTTTGCCGTTTTAGGTTTAGCTGTTTCTTTAGCCAAAGGCGGAACTCCTGTTGCGTTTTTAATTGCGGGTATAATTGCAATATTAACCTCCTATTCTTATGTAAAACTTTCTCAAAAATACCCAAACAATGGTGGTACTGTACATTACATCAATCAATGTTTTGGTAAAAATATTTTTAGTGGTGGCACCAATAATTTACTGTGGATAAGTTATATCATAATGCTTTCTCTATATGCCACAGCATTTGGCTCCTATGGAGGGAAATTATTTCCGCTTACCAAAGATTACCTAATAGATAAACATATTTACTTAAGTGCAATTGTTATTTTTTCAACACTGCTCAATTATATCAGTGCAAGAGCGGTAAACATAGCGGAATCTTTAGCGGTTTACATCAAGCTAATTATTTTAACAGGCTTTATTATTATTGGTATATATGCACTATTTCAAAGTGATGTAACACAACAATTAGAACTAGAAAATTGGCAATCTCCTGTTTTACTATTGAGTGGTGGTATGGTTATTTTTGTTGCTTATGAAGGTTTTGAATTAATTGCCAATGCAGTACCTCAAATCGAAAATCCTCAAAAAAATATAGCCAAAGCATTTTATATTTCTACCATAAGTGTAGTAATTTTATATGTATTAATCGCCTTAATCACTGTTGGAACGGTTTCTTTTGATAAAATTAGCAAGGCTGAAGAATATGTTTTGGCAGTTGCCGCCGAACCTATTTTAGGAAAAATTGGATTTACCATTATTGGTATAACCGCATTGATTTCAACTTTTTCGGCAATAAATGCAACTATATATGGTGGAAGTCGTGTAAATTACAAGTTAGCCAAAGACGATGAATTACCACATGAGTTTACCAAATTCTTTTGGAACCAACCCGTTGGCTTATTGGCTACTTCTTTATTGACTTTAGTAATTGCCAATACGTTAAATTTAGAAAGTATTTCTACGGCAGGAAGCGCCGGTTTTTTACTCATATTTGCCTTGGTAAACTATGCAAATTATAAATTAGCAGACAAAACTAGTTCTAACAAAATAATACCGCTAATTGCTGCAATATTATGTAGCATTGCTTTTATTACTCTTTTGATACAGCAATACCAATCTAATATTATAGGCGTTTATGCCGTTTTCTCTATATTAATTTTGGCTTACGGTATAGAATATTTTTATAAAAAATGGGAAATCAAGTCCAATTGATTTAACAAGAACTACCAATTTATTTTTTCCTTACCCTGTTCTTCCAAACAAGTATTTACCATACTAAAATGCTTATTACCAAACCAATACCCTCTATTTGCGCTTAGAGGAGAAGGATGTCCAGAGGTTAAAATACGGTGTTTTTCACCGTCAATCAACTTCTGTTTTTGCTTGGCAAAACCGCCCCATAAAAGAAAAACAACTCCATCCTTTTCCGCACTAATTTTTTTAATGACATTATCCGTAAATACTTCCCAACCCTTTTTTTGATGGCTACCTGCTTGATGCGCTCTTACCGTTAACGTAGCATTTAACAATAAAACACCTTGGTCTGCCCAAGGTTCTAAATTTCCGCTTTTGGGATAAGGTTTTCCCAAATCAGATTCCAACTCCTTAAAAATATTTACCAAAGATGGCGGATGTGCCATACCATCATTAACCGAGAAACAGAGTCCGTTTGCCTGCCCCACGCCATGGTAAGGATCTTGACCGATAATTACCACTTTCACATCCCCAATTGGGCAATGGTTAAAAGCATTAAATATTTGTTGTCCAGGAGGATAACATGTGTTTAGGCTATACTCTTGTTTTACAAACTTAGTAAGTGTTTGAAAATATTCTTTATCAAATTCCTGTTTTAAAATCTCTGCCCAACTAGCCTCAATATTTACCTTCATATTTTTAATTACCTATTACCAAACTCCTTGTAAAATTAAGTCATTTATATAATATTTAATTACTTAATTTTACCGAAATAATTTTAGACTTTTGGCACAAATAATTTCGGACAAAACATTACAAGATTTAGAATTTGAAACTATTTTAGATAGGATTAAGGAATATTGTATTTCTGAACTTGGTAGAAAACAAGTATTACAAATAAAACCTATTGACAGAATTCTGACTTTAAAAGAAGAATTACAACAGGTTAACGAATATTTAGCTTCCTTTATCAATGAAAATAGTATCCCTAGCCATTATTTTGATGAGGTTAGTAAAGAAATCCACTTATTAGGTATTGAAGATAGTTTTTTAGAGGCAAAATCTTTTCAAAAAATCAATGCCATTGCTGGTAATGTAAACGATTTACTTCTTTTTTTTAAAAAATTTAAAGACTACTACCCTACTCTATTTACTACATCTGAACATATAGAACTAAACAAAGAAATTCAGTCTAAAATTTCAAAAATAATTTCTCCTTATGGCGAGGTTTTAGACCTAGCATCGGTAGATTTAAAGCAAATTCGCAAGGAAATAAATAGCATTAGAGGTAAAATTGGAGCCAGTTTTACCAGAGCATTAAATCAATATGCCAGTTTAGGTTACTTAGATGATATCAAAGAGTCGGTTATGGATCATCAAAGAGTGTTAGCTGTACAAGCCATGTACAGAAAAAAGGTAAAAGGTGCCATTTTTGGAAGTTCTAAAACTGGAAGCATCGTTTTTATAGCTCCAGAATCTACTCTACAATTTAGTAGAGGATTACAAAACTTACTATATGAAGAGCAAGAAGAAATTGTTCGCATTTTAAAAGATTTAACCAACCAAATTAGGCCATACCAATCCCTACTAAAAACCTACCAAGCCTATTTAACACATTTAGATGTGGTAGGAGCTAAAGCAAAATATGCAAAAAAAATAAATGCTTGTTTACCAAAAATTGTAAAAGAGCAAAAAATATATTTGCGCGATGCTTATCATCCCATTCTTTGGGAAGAGAATCTGCAAAAAGGCCTTCCAACTATTGCCCAAACTCTAGAGCTGCATTCCAAGCAAAAAATCATTGTTATTTCTGGGCCGAATGCTGGTGGAAAAAGTATTACGCTTAAAACCGTTGGTTTGCTGCAAGTAATGCTACAAAGTGGTATTTTAATTCCGGTACATGAAAAAAGTGAAGTAAGTATTTTTGACAATATTCTAAGTGATATTGGAGATAATCAATCTATTGAAAATCAACTTAGTACTTATAGCTATCGTTTAAAAAATATGCGCTATTTTTTACAAAAATGCAACCACAATACTTTGTTTTTAATTGATGAATTTGGTACAGGTTCCGATCCTGAATTGGGCGGCGCTTTGGCGGAAATTTTTTTAGAAGAATTTTACGAGAAAGGAGCCTATGGTATTATTACTACGCATTATGCCAATTTAAAAGTTTTGGCAAGCGAATTAGAAAATGTAACCAATGCCAATATGCAATTTGACATCCATACTTTTGAGCCAAAATTTAAATTGCATGTAGGTCAGGCCGGAAGCTCATTTACTTTTGAAGTAGCACAAAAAAATGGCATTCCATTTCGATTAATCAATAGAGCCAAGAAAAAAGTAGAAAGAGAAAAAATACGCTTAGACAAAACCATTGCAAAATTGCAAAATGAAAGAAATAAGTTGCAAAAAACAATGGATAAACTAGAAAAAGAAAAACAATTTGCAAAAGAGCATACCGATAAATTATCTGCAAAAAATGAAAAAATTCAGG
>JAUIAA010000339.1 GCA_030425715.1 Bacteroidia bacterium
TTTTGATTCTATAGAAGAAGCTATTAAAAGAGAGAAGCAATTAAAAAGATGGAGTAGGATAAAAAAAGAGAACCTCATTAATGGGAAGAATTCAAATTGGGATTTTTTGGAGGATAATTTGATTTGACTAGTCATTCCGAGGCTAATGTCATTTCGACCGCAGCAGAGAAATCTAAAGGTAGGAAGAGTGGGATATCTCGACTGCGTTACACTCCGCTCGATATGACAGTAGTAATTTAATAAATGAAACAAGGCTTTGTTTATATAGTAACCAATAAAAATAAAACAACATTATATATTGGGGTTACCAATAATTTAATGAGAAGAATACAGGAGCATCGAGATGGATTAGGGTCTTTGTTTACTAAAAAATACAAAACCCATCATTTGGTTTATTTTGAAACTTTTGATTCTATAGAAGAAGCTATTAAAAGAGAGAAGCAATTAAAAAGATGGAGTAGGATAAAAAAAGAGAACCTCATTAATGGGAAGAATTCAAATTGGGATTTTTTGGAGGATAATTTGATATGACAAAGTATTTCGTAATAAATAACGATAGTCATTTCGACCGTTCCCGATAGCTATCGGGAGGAGAAATCTAAATAAACAATAAATTACAAAACCTAAAAATTGAAAAAAATACTCACCGTTTTCGGTACAAGGCCAGAAGCTATTAAAATGGCTGTTTTGGCAAAAAAGCTAAACGAAGAAAAAAATATAGATCATAAAATTTGTGTAACTGCACAACACCGTGAAATGTTAGATCAAGTTTTGGAATTATTTGGTTTACAACCAGACTTTGATTTAGATATTATGCAACACGGTCAAGATTTAACCGATGTTTCCAATCGTGTACTTACTGGAATGCGTGATTTATTTCGCGATACATGGAAACCAGATTTGGTTTTGGTACATGGCGATACCACCACTTGTTTTGCAACAGCATTGGCTGCTTTTTATGCTGGTGTTGAAATTGGCCATGTAGAGGCGGGATTACGAACAGGAAATTTACAATCTCCTTTTCCAGAAGAAGCGAACCGGGTATTGGTAAGTAAAATAGCAACCTATCATTTTGCACCAACTACAAAGAATGTTGAAAATTTGTTAGCGGAAGGGGTTACCAAAGAAAAAATTATCCAAACGGGTAATACGGTAATCGATTCCTTACTGTATATCTCCAATAAATTGGATGGTTTTAGTACTAATGTGCAACATACTATTTTGCCTGCTTTGGTTGCTGAAAACAAGAATTTTGTATTAATTACAGGGCATCGTAGAGAGAATTTCGGTGACGGTTTTATTCAAATATGTGAAGCCATAAAAGAGTTAGCAATTAAAAATCCTAGTTTTTATTTTGTGTACCCGGTCCATTTAAATCCAAATGTGCGAAAACCTGTAGAACGTATTTTAGCGAATTTGGAAAATGTACATTTAATAGCACCCTTACAGTATGAAGATTTTGTATATGCCATGAAACATAGTTATTTGGTGCTGACAGATTCTGGGGGTGTGCAAGAAGAAGCTCCAGG
>JAUIAA010000054.1 GCA_030425715.1 Bacteroidia bacterium
TGTCGTTATCCGCTGCCAATTGCTCTGGTGTTTTCATCCCAACTTGTTCTGGAATTTTAGCATTGAGCAAATTAGCTTGTGCATGAACAAACCCAAAGGTATGTATGGCCACTACTGCTAATATTAAACTTTTCAATTTCATAATTATTATTGTTTAGTTTGTAATTTCAACGTTTACAGGACTTGCATTTTTAAGGTAATATCCTGAGTTACCTACTAATTTTTGTTTGATATCAAAGATAATAACAACATCACCTTTTCTAGCTCTTTGCAACACTCTAATTGCTGCTGCATTAAATTTATTGCCTTTTACGATTACCGTTGGTTGACCTGGTACTTTTACACTAAATCCTGTAGTGTTAATTTTAAGATCGAACACAAAGTCAGGTAATACAGAACTAATTGTTGCTTTTTGTAAAGTTGATTTAGGCATTTTAATCATACCGTATTCTCCTCTAACTGCTGCACTTGGTGCAGGAATATCTTTAATTCTAAATATCTTATTAGAAGTTATTGGTGTTCCGTCAGCCGAAACTGTAATTTTTACTTCTCTACCTTTACCAGGACTCATAGAGTACTTACCTACACCTTTCACTTTTTTCAATCCTGGAGCTGATGCTTTTACCGCATTATCCGCCACACCTGGTACAGAAACTGTAATTGGATTGGCAACCCCTCTATAAACCACATTCATTTTATCTGCAGAGATTACGGCTCCGTTAGGTTTTGCAACTACTGCATATGACTCTTCAATTGGAATTTCAACTGGTTTTCCATTTTCCATAAAAATGAATTTCCCTTTGATTTCATTCTCTCCAACATTACCTGCTGGGAAATCTAAAATCGCTCCACCATCTTTAATGTTTGTAATTTCTTTACCGTTTACGATAACTTTTTCTGGTTTTAATGAACCATCATATCTACCTAATACAATTTTTCCTTGAAAATTTTCACCTTGCAAAGTTGCTGATGTATTTGGAATTAAAATTGCACTATAGTTATTCATAGATACATCACTTGCCATCTGACCTTGTAACATTGCTGATAACATTTCAGATTCAGAAGTTTTGATATCTGCCTGAATTTGTGTCAATTTTGTTAAAGATGCTACTAATGGAAATCCTTTATAGTTATAGTCTAGCCAAAAACGTTCTTTTCCTTCTCTATCAGTAACTTTTTCTGTTGAGAATCTCGCCGCAACATCATCACCAATCTTTTTAAACTTAGTACCTAACACTTTAGATACTTCAACTTTATAGTTGTTCATATTGTCTAAAAACTCTTGACCTGCTTCTTTATAAGCACCGTCGTCCCCTTTAAAGAAATTATCGTCTAAATACTTTCCTTTATCCATCGTTTCATAATCTGTTGGATCATCTACGGTAGATTTCATGGTGTTTTTCAACTCTTCAATATAGTTATAATAATCGCTAGATAATTGTTGAATTTTATCTGCTTTTTCTTTTTCGTCACCGTATTTTTCACTTTGTTCTACGGCTTTTAAAGCTAGGTCCTCATAGGCAGCTTTATTTCTTGCGATAGCTGCTGTGTTGGATGCTGTTAATTTCTCATCCATCATTCCAAAGGCTTGTAAGACTTCTTTTGACATATTCATTGCTAACATAGCGATGAAAATTAAATACATCAAGTTAATCATTTTCTGCCTTGGTGATAATTTACCTCCTGCCATTCTTAATAGTTTTTTAAGGGTTAAAAATTGATTTTGTTAACGAATAACTAATTAAGAATTCGTGCTTGACATTGCAGATAGCATACCACCATATACTCCATTTAATGAAGATAAGTTGGTTGCTAATGATTCCATTTGTTCTTTTAAACGTTGTGCATTTTCAACAGTTTCTTCATTTAATTCTGTTTGACGTTGTGCACTATCCATTTGTACTTTATACAAACTGTTTAATGATTCCATCTGGCTAGCTGCCAATGACAATTGCTCACTATATTTAGAAGTTGCTGCTACTGAATTTGCAGCTGGTGCAATATTTTCTGCAGCTCCTGCAAAGTTTTGAATACTATCTGCTAATCTTGACATTTTATCAGAATCTAAATTAGCCTCTTTTAAAAGATTGTCTAATTTTTGAGACAATAATCCCTCTGCATCTTGTGGTCCTTCTACTTCTCTATCTATAGCACTTCCTCCTGCCAATTCTGGATATACTTTAGTCCAATCTAAATCTTCATCTACAGATTCAAAGGCTGACAAAGCAAATACAATTGCCTCCGTTATCATACCTACAATTAACATTTCGGTACCCATTGGCCAGTGTACGATTTTAAACAAGGCTCCTAAAATTACTACTGCGGCTCCTAAACCGTAAGCCATGTTAAAAAGTTTCTTTTTGTTTTTTGATTGTGCCATAATTGTTTTCCTTTTTTTAGATTATTATTATTAAATTATTAAGCTATTTTTTTGCTTGGTTAAATTGATTATTATTTATTTCCGCTAATTTTTGTACCCATATAGTCTTGTACAGTTCTAAACCCAATATAACTTCTTGCTGAATCTCCGTACTCATAATCACGAGTACCAACTTCTAAGAAATAAGCTACATCTTTCCATGAACCTCCTCTAATAACTTTACGTTGGTTAGATTGATCTACTACATTTGGGTTAATTGTTGAACCCAAGTAATAAGAAGAAGGGTTGTAAGCTGTGTTAGTCCACTCTGCAACATTACCGGCCATATTATACAAACCATAATCATTTGGATTATATGATTTTGCTTCTAAAGTATATAAAGCACCATCTGCTGCATAGTTTCCTCTTTCTGGTTTAAAGTTTGCTAAAAAACATCCTCTATCTGTAGTGGTATAAGGTCCGCCCCATGGGTATTTAGCATATTCTAATCCACCTCTAGCTGCATACTCCCATTCAGCCTCGGTTGGTAACCTAAAGCTAGGTTCTTTACCTGATCCTTTTTTCTTACCAGCTAAATAGTTATTTCTTTTTTCTGTACGGAAATTACAAAATGCTTTTGCTTGCTCCCAAGAAACCCCAACTACAGGATATTCATTATAGGCTTGGTGCCAAAAATAATCTTGGTGCATTGGATCATTATATGAATAGTTAAAGTCTTTTACCCAAACTGCAGTATCAGGATAAACAGCTACTTCAACTTTTTTCAAAAAGTCTTTTGTAGTACCGTTATTTTTAGCTGCATTTGCATTATCAAAAGTTACATAAACGTATTTCAATTTTTTGGTGTCTATTTTTCTTTTTCTTTCCAAAGATTCGTCAATTGGTAAGTATAAACTATCCATAGCTTCTGCATAATACTCATCTGGAAATTCGCTTGTATTCCAAACTAAATCAACATCCCAGTTTAAATAACGTCCTTCTGTTGGTGAATTGATATCTCCCAAACTTCCGTAGTTATCCATCATATACTTATAATAGGCGTTATCTGCACTATCTTGTTCTTTAAAGGCATATTTTGCAATACCACTCATATCCCCTTTCTTTTGTTCTATGGGTGCAGCTCCTCCTACATTTGCTTCTTCAGCTAAAATTGCCAATTTGGTTCTTAAAATAGAATCTCTAACTCTGAAAACAAATTCGCGATATTCACTGTTGGTAATTTCTGTTTCGTCCATATAGTATGGTCTTACAGTAACCGTTCTTGGAGGTGCACTAAATGCTCCGGCAACATCTTCATCGGTTTTACCCATGGTAAAAGCACCACCAGGAATTAATACCATTCCAAATGGTTTTTCGGGAAAGAATTTTTTGTTTGATTTTACTCCAGTTAATTGTCCTCTATCATTTCCAGATTTACAACTAGATAATAATACGAAAGAAATTAATAGCAGCGCTAAGGTTGACTTTTTCATAATTTTTATTTTTTCAAACAAGACTTCGGTAATTGTTAAATTAAATATTTAGGGTTTTCTTTTTAAGATTTCTGGGTATTTTACATACCTATAAACCATCAAAAAATTTACACTTTGTTTCCTAAGAACGATAAAAAAACTTCTTTAGTGTGTATTAACTCAATTTTCTAAAAGTTTTTAACCATCTTTCTGGATATATCTCGTTACTTGCTGTTAAGTAATCTTGATACGTACATGGTATTAACGTAGATTTATTCAATTTATTATTTATATAGTTGATCTCCATCCACCATCTTTCACTTTTGTCACTCTTGTAAAAGTTAATGGTATCATTTTCAATTAAAACAATAAATTTTTTGTAGTTTTTTTTAGAAGCAAATGGGTATTCATCAATTCTAAAATTATATCCTTCAACAAAATACCAAATCATTTGGGCTATTAAATGCGCAGTTTGTTCACGTTCGTCATATTTTGGATTGTATTCATAAATACCAAACGAAGTAAGTTTTCTACTTATTCCGGCATAGCGTGCAATTGCACATATATTTTCACCATATAAACCATTTGGCCCAGCGTTATTATTTGCAGGTGCATCACTTTTTCTAATGGCACCCATATCAACGCTAAGCATATCGGCATCACGTAATACGGGTTCAACTATAGTGATATCATGATGTACTGCTCCTAATCGATAAGCTTCAAAGTATAACTTATCAATTAAATTAATTTCTTCTTGTGAGTTAAAAAAGGTTTGAAACCCAATATTGCTGTAGTTGAATAAATTATTGGGATTATCCATTACTATTTTATGCAAGTAGTTTCTAGAGGTAATAGTATCTTCTAATTCTCCTAAATCAAACTTACTATCCACAACGGCTAAATTTACAGTTTGTTCTAGCGCATCATAAGCTCGATAATTGGCGTAGGTAATATCTTGCCCTCCTCCTAATAGAATTGGTATAATGTTTTTCTTGATCAGCTGTGCACAGACATCTTGTACCAAATAGTACGTATCTTCTACCTCATTGCCTTGTGGGATATTTCCTAAATCGACAATGGTACTATGCCAATTACCAGGAAACATTTGGTACAGGTGTTTTCTAATGGTTTCAAAACCTTTTCCAACACCAATATTATCTACTGCATTCCTACCTTCTAAAACTCCAAAAATAGCAATGGAAGCATTTTTTAAATCTGGAATGCCTTTTTGCTTGGTGTGTATTTTAATATTTTTTCCTAAGGACAAATCTGGTAGCAAGGTAGTATGTGCTACTGCAATATCTTCCACTGGAAGTAATAGTTCTAAACTCATTTAATAAAATCCCTTTTTTTTGAGCACAAGATAATAATTTAGTGAAAAGGAATTATTTTTTTGTAGTTTTTCTCTTGGCTTTTTTCTTAGGAGCGTTTTTAGCAATAATATCTTTTACTTCCTCTAAAGTCAACGCAGGAGCATCTACTGTTTTCGGAATTTCAATTTTTACTTTTCCTTGTAAAATATTATGCCTTCCCCATCTAGCTTTTTCTACTCTAATTCCTTCTTCTTCCCAATTATGAACTACCTTATCAATTTCTTTTTGTTTTTTAGTTTCGATAAGTTCTACAATATTATTATAGGTTAGATTATCAAAATCATATTTTTTATTTACATTGATAAACATATTGTTCCATTTAATAAATGGACCAAATCTTCCCACACCTTTTTGAACTGGCAAATTTTCATATTCTGCAATGGGCGCATCCGCTTTTCTTTTTTCTTCAATCAATTCAACTGCTCTTTTTAGATCCACCGACATTGGGTTTTCTCCTTTAGGAAGAGAAACAAACATGGTATCAAACTTAATATATGGGCCAAATCTACCATTAGAAACTACTACATCTTGATTTTCGTATTGCCCCACTGTTTTTGGTAATTGAAACAAATCCATAGCTTCTTCATAGGTAATATTGTCTAAAGTTTGTGCGCCTTGTAAACTAGCAAACTTAGGTTTTTCATCATCAGATACTTCTCCAATCTGAATCATAGCCCCAAATCTTCCCAATCGTGCATATACATTTTTACCTGAATCTGGGTCCACTCCTAACAATCTTTCTCCTTTTGCTCTTTCGGCATTTGCAGCTACATCTTCTACAATTGGATGAAAATCTTTGTAGAAATCTTTTATCATTTCTGTCCAATTTTCTTTTCCTTCTGCGATATCATCAAATTCTTTTTCAACATTAGCCGTAAAACTAAAATCTAAAACACTAGAAAAATTTTCTACCAAAAAGTCATTTACAATTTTACCGATATCTGTTGGTACTAGTTTGCCTTTATCTGCGCCAACCTTTTCAGTCAAAATTTTATCTACAATTTTATCATTTGCCAAGGTTAATTGGGTATAATCTCTTTCGGTACCTTCTACCATACCTTTTACCACATATTCTCGGCGTTGAATGGTAGAAATTGTTGGCGCATAAGTAGATGGTCTACCAATGCCTAATTCTTCTAATTGCTTCACCAACGATGCCTCCGTAAATCTATAAGGTGCTTTGGTATATCTTTCTGTTGCCGTAATATATTCGTTTTGCAATACTTCATTTACGCTTAATTGAGGCAACATACCATCTTGTTCCTCTTCTTCAAAATCTGTACCTTCTAAATATACTTTTAAAAATCCTTCAAATTGGATTACCTCTCCATTTGCTGTTAAAACCTTGTCGTTTTTATCATTTGCAATTTTTACATTGGTTCTTTCCAATTTTGCATCACTCATTTGAGATGCTAAAGTTCGTTTCCAAATTAAATCATACAACCTTTCTTGGTCTGCCTCTCCAGAAATTGTTCGGGTGCTCATATTGGTTGGGCGTATAGCCTCATGCGCTTCTTGGGCTCCTTTAGACTTGTTAACATAATCTCTTGGATTGCTAAAATCTGCCCCAAACAAACTGGTAATTTCTTCTTGTGCAGCATTTTTTGCATCATCAGATAAATTTACGCTATCCGTTCTCATATAAGTAATCAAACCTGCTTCGTATAATCGTTGCGCAACCACCATGGTTTTGGCCACTGGAAAATATAATTTTCTCGATGCTTCTTGCTGTAAAGTAGAAGTAGTAAACGGAGCTGCAGGAGATTTTTTTGCTGGTTTTTTAGTCAAATCAGCCACTTCAAACTCTGCCGACATACAGCTTTGAAGAAATGCTTCTGCTGCTTTTTTGGTTTCAAAATTCTTTGGCAATGCTGCCTTAAATTTTTTACCATTGGCATTTACAAATTCAGCGACTACCTTATATGAAGCTTTTGGAGTAAAATTCTCAATTTCTCTTTCTCGTTCAACAATCAATCTTACGGCTACCGATTGTACTCTACCTGCCGATAATCCACTTTTTACTTTTCTCCATAAAACTGGTGACAATTCATAGCCCACCAATCTATCTAAAACTCTTCTGGCTTGCTGTGCATTTACCAAGTTATAATTTATACCTCGAGGGTTTTCTACTGCTTTTAAAATTGCCTTTTTGGTAATTTCATGAAAAACAATTCTTTTGGTATTCTCGTCGTTTAATTTTAGTTGCTCATACAAATGCCATGCAATTGCTTCTCCCTCACGGTCCTCATCACTAGCTAGCCAAACCGTATCTGCTTTTTTTGCTAGACTTTTCAATTTTTTTACTACGGCTTTTTTATCGCTTGAAACGCTGTAATTTGGTTTAAAATCACCATCAACATTTACCCCTAATTCCTTAGATGGTAAATCTGCAATATGACCAAAACTAGATTCTACAACAAAATCTTTTCCTAAAAATTTCTCTATGGTTTTTGCTTTTGCAGGGGACTCTACGATAACTAAATTCTTCGCCATTTTATATCTTTTGAATTTAAATACTGCCGAGTTTTTCGACATTACTCTATGCGACTAAACATATTTTTTGAGATTGCAAAAGTATATAGAATTTTTTAAATCCAATTTTTTTCTTAGGTTTTTCAATAAATTCCATCCTATTTATCATATTTTTAACAACTTTTTTTATGCCATAATGTCAGAAAAAGTAAATTAAGATTGTATCTTTGCCCACCAAATTACAGTTATGTTGAGTGAAAAAATAATTGAAGAAGACAAACAAGGCCAAGCTATTGTCACCTTAAATAAAGAAGGTAACACAAAAAAACTTTTTATTGAAAGTTATGGTTGTCAGATGAATATGAGCGATAGTGAAATTGTTGCTTCCATTTTATCGGAAGAAGGTTTCGATACTACCCCTAATTTAGAAGATGCCGATTTGGTTTTGGTAAACACTTGTTCTATTAGAGAAAAAGCAGAACAAACCATTCGTAAAAGATTACAAAAATACAATCGTGTAAAACGCATCAATCCAGCAATGAAAATTGGTGTTTTGGGTTGTATGGCTGAACGATTGAAAACCAAATTTTTAGAAGAAGAAAAAGCAGTTGATTTGGTAGTTGGCCCAGATGCTTATCGTGACTTACCAAATTTGGTTAGAGAAGTAGAAGCTGGTAAAGATGCCATCAATGTTATTCTATCAAAGGAAGAAACCTATGGAGATGTAACCCCAGTAAGGTTAAACACCAATGGCGTTTCGGCATTTATCTCTATTACAAGAGGTTGTGATAATATGTGTACTTTTTGCGTAGTTCCTTTTACACGAGGGAGAGAAAGAAGTAGGGATCCTAAAAGTATTGTAGAAGAAGCACAAGACCTTTGGAACAAAGGCTATAAAGAAATTACCTTACTAGGGCAAAATGTTGACTCATACTTATGGTACGGTGGTGGTTTGAAAAAAGATTTTGACAAGGCTTCTGACATAGCCAAAGCCACCGCAGTTGACTTTGCTAAATTAATGGAAATGGTAGCACTAGCTGTACCAAAAATTCGTATACGTTTTGCTACTTCCAATCCGCAAGACATGAGTTTAGATGTGTTGCATACCATGGCAAAATACGATAATATTTGCAAGTACATTCACCTACCTGTACAATCTGGAAGTACTAGAATATTAGAAAAAATGAATCGTCAACATACACGAGAAGAGTATATGGAGTTGATTGACAATGTTAAAAAAATCATTCCAAATTGTGCAATTTCACAAGATATGATTGTAGGTTTTTGCGGCGAAACAGAAGAAGATCACCAAGATACGCTATCCTTAATGGAATACGTAAAATACGATTTTGGATTTATGTTTGCTTACTCGGAAAGACCAGGGACTTTGGCTGCTAAAAAATTAGAAGACGATGTGCCAATGGAAGTTAAAAAAAGAAGACTTTCAGAAATTATTAACCTACAACAAAAACACAGTTTATACCATATGGAAAAAATGGTAGGTAAAACTGTGGAGGTTTTGATTGAAGGAAATTCAAAAAAATCGGATACCCATTGGATGGGCAGAACTACGCAAAATGCGGTAGTAGTATTCCCTAAAGGGGAAGAAAAAATTGGGGATATGGTAATGGTTAAGGTGGAAGACTGTACCTCTGCAACTTTATTAGGAACAAAAATTTAAATTGATACTATTGGAACCTCTACAAACCATAAAACAACGTTTTGGAATTATTGGTAACAACAACCAATTAAATATTGCATTACAAAAAACAATTCGTGTTGCACCTACAGATATATCGGTTTTGGTTACTGGTGAAAGTGGTGTGGGTAAAGAGGTTATTCCTAAAATCATACACAATTTATCGCATAGAAAACACGCAAAATATATTGCCGTAAACTGTGGTGCCATACC
>JAUIAA010000055.1 GCA_030425715.1 Bacteroidia bacterium
GTTTTTTCTCTTTTGCCCACTGAATTTGCGTACGGAAGGCTTCTTGTTGTTGAGGTAAAAAAGTTTTGTCCCAATACAAATCGATACCAATTTCACCAATAGCATAAAAGTCACGCTTATCTAACCATTCTTTTACAGCAATAGCTGTTGGCTTAGGCAAGCGCTCATAATAACGAGAAACTTCAATTTGTTCTTTGTTTTCGAAAACCTCTTCTAAACTATCATTAAAAGTTGCAAATTCTTCTAATTTCTCAATCAATTCACTTTTTAAATCATCGTTTACTTGAGAAGCTCTTTTAGCCATAATAGAAATTGCCTTATAAATATTATGGGTAGGCTCTTCAATTTGGGTTTTGTCAAAAGTAATGGTGCTTACTGGTGCATCTGTATTTTTATAATCTTTCATAAGAATATTGTTTTATTTTGATATTGCTGCGTATTGTGCTTTGGTTTTTACCAATTCTTTTTGGAGGTCTTTTAAATCTCCATTCATTTCTTTCAATCTTTTAGATTCAGGAAAAGCTTTGCTAAATTTATTATATGCTCCAATGGCGTTTAAAATTCTTTCTTCCTTCTTTTCTAAGATACTTTTTCTACCTAAATCATAACTAGCTTTAAACTTATAATATAAAGCCTCTTCTTTATAATCAGAACCTAAATTTTCTTCATTAAAAGTATCAAAAGCGGTAATAGCGGCTTGGTAATGCTCCATATGGTAATATTGTTTTGCCACTTCAAATGATTTTTTCTCTAATCTATTGGTTAATTCGCGGTAGTATTTATTTGCTTCTTCTGCAAATTCAGAATTAGGGTAAGCATCAATAAATCCTTGAAAAGCAGTTAATGCTTTTTGGGTATCTTGTTGATCTAAACTGTATTTAGGAGCTCCCAAATAGTAGCTTTTAGCTGATAAAATAGTAGCTTCTTCAACTTTAGAACTTTCTGGATAGTTATTGATAAACTTTGTAAAATAGTAAGAAGCTAAAGAATATTCTTCGTTTTCATAATAGGATTTTGAAATCATATATTGAATTCTTTCCATTTGCGGTTTCCCTGCATAAGGTCCCATCAATTTTTCAAAAAGAGGTATGGCTTTTTTATACTCCCCTTTTTTATACATTTCCTCTGCCATTTTGTATCTATCAACATTTTTTCCTTTATTTAATACTTTTTGGTATTCGCCACAAGCACTAAAAAGGAAAATCAATAAAAAAGCAGCTAGTAATTTTTTAATTTTTTGCATCGGGCAAAATTAATATATTATACTGTATAATAAAAACTTATTTTTATTCCTGTAAAAATAGAAAAGAAATAAAAAACGCAATAACTAGGCAGGTTTGGAGTTTATTTAAAATATAAGGTTATTCAGCTAATTTATCCGCTCCGTTAGCAGTTAGCATTTTTACGTCGTTATCAAACAAATACAAACCACCTTTATCGTCGCCAATTAGGTTAATTTTATCTAAAATATTTCTTGCTAAAGCTTCTTCTTCAATTTGTTCGGCTACATACCATTGTAAAAAATTATGGGTTGCATAATCTCTTTCTTCTAGGGTAATATGCACCAAATCGTTAATTCTTTCAGATACCATCACTTCATGGTCAAAAAGCGTTTTAAACATTTCTTTAAACGAACCAAAAGAAACTGGTGGTGCAGTTAAATCTGATATTTGGGCATGCCCTCCTCTTTCATTTACAAATTTTACCAATTTTAACATGTGCATTCTTTCCTCATCAGAGTGTGCATACATAAAGGAAGAAACACCTTCAAAGCCTTGTATTTCAGCCCATGAAGCCATAGCCAAATATACTTGTGATGATTCTGCTTCAATTTTAATTTGCTCATTAAGAGCTTTCTCTATTTTTTTAGATAGCATAAGTTGTAGATGTTAATTTTTAAAAGCGACTGCAAAGTTATGAATTTTTTGTCGCAAACTTGCAGTTGCATCTACCAAAGGTAAACGAACATGTGTTTCGCAAATGCCAATTTCCTGTAATAAAGCTTTGATTCCTGCAGGGTTTCCTTCTTCAAAAATCAAATCTATACTTGGCATCAATTTGTAAAATTGTTCAAAAGCCTTTTTGGGTTGACCTTGCAAGCCTAAATTGATGATTTTAGAAAACGCACTTGGCAAACCTTGACCAATTACCGAAATCACTCCTGCGCCTCCTGCTAACACCAATGGCAAAGCCAGCTTATCTTCTCCAGAAATCACCAAAAACCCTTCTGGTTTATTGGCTATAATATCTAAAGCCTGATCTAAATCCCCCGCAGCTTCTTTAATTGCTACAATATTAGCAAAATCATTTGCCAACCTCAAGGTGGTTCTTGCCGTCATATTGCTACCTGTTCGTAGCGGAACATTGTATAAAATTACGGGTAAAGGACTTGCTTCGGCTACAGCCTTAAAATGCTGATAAATACCTTCTTGCGTTGGTCTATTATAATATGGAGAAACAGAAAGTACAGCAGAAAATCCTGATAAATCCATACTTTTTAACTTCTCTACCATAGTGCGAGTGCAATTTCTTCCAACTCCAATAACCAGTGGTAATCTCTTATTGTTTACTGCAACTATTTTAGCAATAACTTGCTTTTGTTCTTTTTCTGATAAAGTAGAAGTTTCGGCAGTTGTGCCTAAAACTACCAAATAATCAATTCCGTTTTCTATTTGATAATTTACTAGATTTTCAAGTGCTTGATAATCTACTTCGTTATCTGATGTAAATGGAGTTACCAATGCTACTCCAGTACCTTTTAATTGTTCCATTTTATTCTTAAGATAAACTTTATACTACTTTTATTATTTTTAAATACTTTACAATTTCTTGATTGAAAGTATCTATTTTATTTTCAGGTATTTTAACTGAAATATCATAAAAATTCATTTTTTCGTTGTCAAATCCAGCTTTTAATTTAGCTTGTGATTGATAACAAAGCAATTGCGCTGCAATATTATTTTGTGAACAATAGTTTATTACCAAATCAAAATTCTTATTTAAAAAACTTGCCACATCCTCTCCCTTTAGCTTGGCATGAAAACCTAAAGATTTTTCAGAAAAGTAAAGGTGTTTATCTTCCAATTCTTTTTCTTTCAAATCTCGATGTAAAATTACTACTAAATTTTCATTCTTAATCTTTAAATTTTCACATAATTTTTTGGTAAAATCGTAAGCCAAAAACAAGTCCTCTTCCACCAAAATACCCACTGTCGTTACTGTAGTCAAATCTTCAAAAGTCTTGGCATTTTTATTTACCATTTGCTTTTGGATGAACTTTAAAGCAGTATTTCTTTTTATATTTTTTAAATTCATTTACTTTTACAATCTGCTCACAAATCTAAATAAAATAATGAAATCCCATCTCTATTTATATCTAATATTAAGCTTGTTTTTTGCTTGTAAAAATGAGGGAGTTGGCATTAAGAAAATTGAAGGGAAACAAATAAAAGTAGTACCTAGCAATCATCAAGACTCCTCAATTATAAAGCTTATTGAGCCTTACCATGATAAATTACAGGGCAAAATAAACAGGATTTTAAGTTACAATCCAACAACCCTAACTAGAGAAGATGGCGAATTAGAGAGTAGTTTAGGCAATTTATTTGCCGATATATGTTACCAAAGAGCCAATTCTATTTTTCATAAAGAATCGGGTAAAAACATCGATTTTGCTTTATTTAACTATGGTACAGTTAGAACAGTGATTCCAAAAGGGGAAGTAACTGTTAATGACATTTTTAAATTGATGCCCTTTGAAAGCATGTTAGTGGTGGTAGAATTATCTGGTGCCAAAACACAAGAGTTATTTCAATATTTAGAACAAAGAAATGAGGCCCACCCAGTTGCAAAAGTTAAATTGGAATTAAAAAACAATAAGTTTGCGGATATTGAAATTCAAAACAAAAAATTTGATCCAAACAAAAATTATTATGTACTCACCCATGATTATTTACAAAGCGGTGGAGATAACATGAAATTCTTTATCCACCCAGTAAGCCTTTTCAATACCAAAGTTAAGGTTAGAGATGCTATTATTGATTATTTAGAAAAAACAGATACCATAAAAGCTGTATTGGATAAAAGGTTTATAAAAATTGACTAGTATGAAAAGAAGAAGTTTTATTAAAAATACTACAGCAACAAGCGCTTTGGTTTCTTTAACAGGACTGCCTTTGGTTTCGTGCAATACATATCAATCTAAGCATATTACCATTTTACACACCAACGATGTGCACAGCCATGTAGAAACATTTAAAAGTACACATCCGCAATATCCTAATGTTGGTGGCATTGCAAATAGAGCTGCCCTTATTGAGCAAATTAGAGCTCAAAACCCAAATACATTATTATTAGATGCTGGTGATATTTTTCAAGGTACACCTTATTTTAATTATTTTGGAGGAGAAGTAGAATTCAAATTGATGAGCAAATTAAAATACGATGCGGCTACTATGGGAAATCATGATTTTGACAATGGAATTGATGGTTTTAACCAACAACTAAAACATGCTAATTTTGATTTTTTAATTGCAAACTACGATTTTAAAAACACCTTATTAGATGGTAAAACCAAGGCCTATAAAACCTTTGTAGTTGATGGGATAAAAATTGGTGTTTTTGGGGTAGGCATAAAACTGGAAGGTTTAGTTGACCCTGCTAATTTTAAAGAAACCAAATACCTAGACCCTACCGAAATAGCCCAAGAAACAGCAAACATTTTAAAAGACCATGAACATTGTGATTTGGTTATCTGCTTATCCCACCTTGGCTATTATTATAAAAGTGATCCAGAAAAAATATCCGATTTAAATTTGGCTAAAAACACCAAAAACATTGATTTGATTATTGGTGGGCATACCCATACGTTTTTAAAAAAACCAACCGTTACAAAAAATATGGATGGCGAGAATATGTTGGTCAATCAAGTTGGAAAATGGGGAATAAACTTGGGTAGAATTGATTTTTATTTTGATGAAATTAAAAACATATCTTCTAAAGGAAAGTCTATAATTGTTTAGTTTTTTACCCATTTAACTTGCATTTTTTATTCTTTAGCTAAAATGATGATGATTCTTTGTAAAATATTTTATATTTAGACACTTTAGTCCAACCAAAATATTTTTAAATTGAATACACAAAAAAACTACACCAAAGCCTTTGTTATTTTAACCTCTCTATTTTTTATGTGGGGATTTATCACTGTATTAGTAGATTCCCTAATTCCACGATTAAAGGAAGTATTTGAACTCTCCTTTTTTCAAGCAGGTTTGGTACAGTTTGCATTTTTTATGGCCTACGGTTTGTTATCAATACCTTCAGGATTTATTCTATCTAAAATTGGTTATAAAAAAGGA
This sequence comes from Bacteroidia bacterium, assembly GCA_030425715.1. Taxonomy (GTDB): domain Bacteria; phylum Bacteroidota; class Bacteroidia; order Flavobacteriales; family Flavobacteriaceae; genus Lutimonas. The sequence goes on from JAUIAA010000055.1 coordinate 5,358, forward strand.
ATATTGTTAGGTTTGGGTGTTATGGGAATTGGGTGTTTGCTCTTTTATCCAGCGGCATCTTATCGTATGTTTTCTGTGTTTTTATTAGGATATTTTATACTAGCAGGTGGAATGACCGTATTACAAGTTGCTGCAAATCCGTATGTTGCGGTTTTAGGCTCAGAAGAAACGGCTTCTAGCCGATTAAACCTTTCTCAAGCCTTTAATTCGCTAGGTACAGCAATTGCCCCTGCTATTGGAGCCATGCTTATTTTAAGCGATTCTATCAAAACTAGTGCAGAAATCGATCAACTTTTACCTGCTGAAAAGGAAACTTATTTAATTGGTGAAGCCTCTGCTGTGCAAGTTCCTTTTTTGGCATTAGCAGGTTCCCTTATATTACTTGCAATAATTGTATCTTTTATCAAATTACCAAATATTTTAAGCAAGAAAACAACGGGTGGTTATGGCAAAGCTTTACAACACAAAATTTTAAAATTAGGAGCTGTAGGTATATTTCTTTATGTAGGTGCAGAAGTTGCCATTGGAAGCTATTTGGTAAGCTATTTTCTTGATATGGGTATGCCAGAAATGATTAAAAACAATGCTTTTATGGCTTCTATTTCTGAAAGTATTTTACAACAAGATTTAAGTAAGGTAGACAACAAAGCTATTGTTGGAGCTTTTGTTATGTTTTATTGGACCGGTGCCATGATAGGAAGGTTTATAGGTGCTTATTTAACAAAAATATTACGTGCTTCAAAAGTTTTAGCTGCCTTTGCAACCATAGCAATAACTTTATTGTTGGTATCTATGTTTACTAATGGATTTGTTGCCATGTGGGCCATTTTATTGGTAGGATTGTTCAATTCTATTATGTTTCCAACCATCTTTAGTTTATCGTTAACTGGATTAGGAGATTACAAACCACAAGCTTCTGGAATACTTTGTACTGCTATAGTTGGTGGCGCAATCATTCCACCGCTATACGGTTTTTTTACCGATCAATTCAATTTTAAAAGTGCGTTGTTTTTAATGATTACTTGCTATGCTTATATTTACTTTTTTGCTAAGAAAAGTGATAAAGTATTGGCAACTAGCCTACAAGAAAAAGTTTAAGCTAAAACTGGGAAATTATATCCTTTATTTTATCTTCATCCACTACCATGAATTCACCCATAGATAAACCAATTGGTTTTTGGCTTGATTTTCTTGCGGTAAAGTGTAGGTTATCTATTCCGCTTAAAGCGATTTTTTTAGCATTTTTTGCATTTACACCACTTCCTGCCATGATTTGAATTTGCGAACCATATTCTTTTTGCAATTCAGTAATTATCGCCAAACCTTCTTCGGCATTGGCATGTAACCCAGAAGTTAGCAACCTATCAAAGCCAAATTCTATAATGGTTTGCATGGCATTGTGGTAATCTTTAACAAAATCAAATGCCCGGTGAAAAGTTACTTCTAGTCCTAAACTTTTTGAGTGCTCTACTAATTCTTTATTTAATGGAGAAACTAAATTATCATTTGTCAAAATGCCAAAAACAACCCCTTTGGCACCTGCTTCATTAGACTTTAAAATATCTATTTTCATCAACTCCACATCCTCTTCATTGTAACAAAAATCACCTTCCTTATGGCGTATCATTACGTGTACTTCAACTTCAGATTTTGTTGCACATTCTTTTATCAACCCGTAATTAGGTGTAAGCCCTCCAACAGAAAGTGCAGAGCAGAGTTCAATTCGTTTCGCACCAAGTTGATGGGCTACCATTGCCCCTTTAACAGAATCTGTACAAATTTCAAAATGCATTATATTTTTTTCATTTGTTGTTTTACCATCTTAATTTGGTCATTCAACATACCGTGCTTATCTAATTTTTTTGCTTCGGCAATTAAATTAGTAGCCTCTCTTTTTCTTCTTTTGGTAAGTGCAATTCCAGCCAATTGTAATTTGGCCATGGCTTTATCATGATTCATTGCTAAGCCCAATTGTAATGCTCTTTTAAAAAATTTTTCTGCCTGCGTTAAATTGGTTTGAGAAATCATTATTCCTCTTAAAAAGTTGTAGTAGCCCTCTTGTTTTTTGGTCAATGATGCCGCAGGATTTTTAATTTTATCCAACAATTTTGTGCCTCCTACAAAATCTTGTTTTCGCAACTTTAAAAAAGCCAACAATAAAATTTCATTCTTAAAGTATAAAAACACAAAAATTCCTGCTAAAAGTAAGATGGAAATTCCATTTAAAATATGCCCTTTGGTAAATTCAAAAACTGCCCAAACGGCAATTAAAACTGCTATTATTAACTTGATATTTTTATTAAACATGCTTTAAATTTTAATTTTGGCAAAGTTACATTTTTTGAAACTTTAACCGTGGATTTTTGACATTTTATACGGCTCTTTTTTCTTATAAAAAATTTAACATTTTTTTTAGTTTTATGATATAAGTCATAAAAAACATAAGCCTATTGACTTATTTTTGCTCTATTAAAGGATACAAATGTCTTTTATTGTGTAATAATTTAAAATTAAACAAGATGTTATCAAAAAAGCAAGCAAGAGCTTTTTTCCTTGGAGGTACATTAGTAACGTTTTTAATCTTTATCGGCTTAACGGTCTACTCAATGAGCAAAGATCAAACCAATGAAGAGAATATAACCGAAGCTGTAGTAAGAGGAAAAGATCTCTGGGAAAAAAACAATTGCATGGGCTGTCATACTTTACTTGGGGAAGGAGCTTATTATGCACCAGAACTTACAAAGGTGATTGAACGAAGAGGGGAAGGCTATATCAAGGCTGTATTGATGACCCCAGTTTCTTGGCAACCCAATGGACGAAAAATGGTTGCCTATGGAATGACAGAAGAAGAGGCTAATGATATGGTTGATTTTTTTAAATGGATAGGTGAAATTGACCTAAACGGATTTGATAAAATTGTTTCTCCATTAGCAAAAGAAAAACAATTAACTAAATAATACGAAAAACGATGAAATATAAATCACAAAAAGTAGCGTTCTGGTTTTTTGCACTTTCGATGCTATTGTTAACCTTACAAATTACCTATGGCTTTATAATGGGTTTTGCCAGAATAGGATTTGATAATTTACATGAATTTATCCCCTTTAATACGGCAAGAGCAGTACACACCAATTTATTGGTGGTTTGGCTTTTATCCGGATTTATGGGTGCGGCATATTATATTATTCCAGAAGAAGCTCAACATGAACTAGTGAGTGTTAAACTTGCCTATGTACAACTTATAAGTTTAGCAGTAGTTGGAGTTATTGCAATAGTTGGATATCATTTTAATTACTGGGAAGGTAGAAAGTTTTTAGAGATTCCTAGACCTTTAGATTACTTAGTTGTTGTAAATGTGCTATTGTTTTTAGGGCTCATTCTGACAACCCTATATAAAGGTAAGAGGAGAACTACAACCGCATTAGTGCTTTCTATGGGATTATTGTTTGCAGCCCTATTATACCTTCCTGGGATGCTACCATTCGATAGCCAAGTAACCGATTCATTTTTTAGATGGTGGGTAGTTCACTTGTGGGTTGAAGGTGTTTGGGAATTAATTATGGGAGGTATTTTATCATTCCTATTAATTAAGCTTACTGGTGTAGATAGAGAGGTTATTGAAAAATGGTTGTATGTAATTGTTGGACTTACTTTCTTATCTGGAATATTAGGAACCGGACACCATTATTATTATATAGGTGTAAACAAAATTTGGTTAATTGTAGGGGGTATATTCTCTGCACTTGAACCGTTGGCATTTTTAGCAATGGCATTATTCGCCGTAAACATGTATAGAAAAGGTGAGAAAAAACACCCCAATAAATTGGCTTTATACTGGACATTAGGTGCAGCTATTGTATCTTTTATTGGTGCTGGTCTATTAGGGTTTGCTCATACCTTACCACAAACCAATTTATACACCCATGGTACCTTGGTAACAGCACTGCACGGTCACTTGGCATTTTGGGGTGCTTATGCTATGATAGTTTTGGCAATAATCAGCTACAGCTTACCAAACATTACTGGCAGAAAACTATATGAGAGTAGTTACGGTAGGGCTGCATTCTGGCTATCTAATATTGGTATGATTGGTATGACAGTTGCCTTTGGTGTTGCTGGTGTAGCTCAAGTTTATTTAGAAAGAAAATTTGGTATGGAATTTATGCAAGTACAA
>JAUIAA010000056.1 GCA_030425715.1 Bacteroidia bacterium
CCATGTTTACCATACAAGCTGCCGTTACCATAGTAACTGCAGGATTGGCAGTCAACTTGTTTGGATTTACCAACAACCCAATTATTTGGAGTATTGTCATTACCCTAGTTAGTGCCTTATGGTTGGTAATTGGCAGATACAAAATGCTAGATAAATTAATGAAGCTAATTATTATTACGCTAGCAATAAGCTCTATTGCAGCGGTTTTAATAGCTTTGGTAGATAATGATAAAACTTTTTATTTTGCACAAACAATTCCAAAAGGAAGTGTAGAAATCGCTTTTTTAATTGCCTTTTTGGGTTGGATGCCTGCGCCTTTAGATATTGCTACCTGGCATTCACTTTGGACCATAGAAAAGAGAAAAGATAACGTCCAAAACTTTGATACCAAACAAGCCCTTTTTGATTTTAATATAGGCTACATTACTACCATTTTCTTAGGCATCTGTTTTATGGCTTTAGGTGCATTGGTAATGTTTCACTCTTCTGAAGAAATTAGTAGTGGTTCAGTTGCGTTTGCCAAACAACTTATCAACTTATACACTGTAAATTTAGGAGAAAAAAGCGGTATATTGATTGGTATTGCTGCATTTACCACCATGTTTAGCACTACACTAACCACTTTAGATGCATCGCCAAGAGCTATGGCCAAAACCACACAATTAATTTTTAACAAAAAAATAAAAAACACCTATACCCTTTGGGTGATGCTGTTGGCTATCGGTACGATAATTATTTTAAAATATTTTGCCACCAGTATGCTAACCATGGTGAAAATAGCAACTATTTTATCATTTCTTACTGCTCCTTTTTACGCCATAGCCAACCTTACATTGATCAACGGTAAACACACTCCAGCTCAGGCACGTCCGTCAAAAATCATGGTTTTTTGGAGTTATTTGGGCATTGTTTTTTTAATTGGGTTTAGCATTTGGTATTTGTCAAGCTTGTTCTAAAATTTGACTTATCTATCATTTTTTAGAAATAGCAGAAAAACAACTTTATTCTTTGTAAATTTGCACACTTAAAACGCCAATAAAATGCCTGAGAATTCAGCTGTAAAAGAAAGAGTAAAAAAACCAGAATGGCTTAGAGTAAAACTGCCTATTGGTAAAAAATATACCGAATTAAGAGGTGTAGTAGACAAATACAACTTAAATACCATTTGTACCAGCGGTAGTTGCCCGAATATGGGAGAATGCTGGGGAGAAGGTACTGCTACTTTTATGATTTTAGGTAATATTTGTACGCGCTCTTGCGGATTTTGTGGCGTAAAAACGGGTAGACCAGAAACGGTAGAATGGGATGAGCCAGAAAAAGTAGCTCGTTCTATTTATTTGATGAAAATAAAACATGCCGTAATAACCTCAGTAGATAGAGACGATTTAAAAGATGGCGGTTCGATTATTTGGGCAGAAACCATACAAGCCATACGTAGAGCTAATCCTGAGACTACTTTAGAAACTTTAATCCCAGATTTTAGAGGTGAAAAAAGAAATATTGATAGATTGATAGAGGCAGCTCCTGAAATTATTTCACACAACTTAGAAACGGTAAGAAGGCTGACTAGAGAGGTTCGAATTCAAGCCAAATACGATAGAAGTTTAGAAGTTTTACAATACATTAAAGATAGTGGTCAGCGAAGAACCAAATCAGGTGTGATGTTAGGTTTAGGGGAAAAAGAAGATGAAGTAATTGAAACTTTACACGATTTAAAAAAGGCAAAAGTAGATGTGGTAACTTTAGGGCAATACTTACAACCCAGTAAAAAACATTTGCCAGTAAAAGAATTTATTACGCCAGAACAATTTGAAAAATATAAAAAAATTGGCTTAGAGCTAGGTTTTAGGCATGTAGAGAGTGGTGCTTTGGTACGATCTTCTTATCGTGCCCACAAACATTTAAAATAATAATTTCTTTTTTAATAAACTACTTATACACCAAAAGTGCAGGAAAATTCTATTGTGTTAATATTCAATAACCTTTAATATACTATTTCATATAACTTAAAAAATTCCAAAATTTTCGGTTATAAATATACTCAAGATCTTGGTCATTTGAATAAGCTTCCCGTTCAAAACTAATATTTCTATAGGCTTTCATGATCTTTCTATAACACATCCACCGAATAAAAAACTCTGTAAAATACCAAACAAAGAATAGAAAAAAAAGCATTTCCTTTTGTTGCATTAAATGAATTTTTTCATGATTAATCAATACCTTATCTGTTTTCATTTTTTTATCTCTTAAAAAAATAAAAGGCCAAATGGCCATGGCGTTAAACTTAGAAGGGAATAATATTTTAGAGAATATTAACATTGCTGAAAAGTACAAAAATCCTTTCAAAACTCTATTTTTGTATTATGAATATTTCTTATAACAAATTAGAACCTGAAGATTTTTATTATAGCAAAGAGGGGTATAAAGTTTTTACAGAAAAGTACCATCTAAAAAGAGGGTATTGTTGTAAAAATAGCTGTAAACATTGCCCTTATGGTTTTGATGCAAAAAAAGGAAGTTATTAAACAGTGTAACTATGAACAAATTTCAACAGCAAATATTAGCAGGTATTCCTGATGAATTGCCCACTACAAAAGCTTATGATCACAAAATAAATCACGCTCCTAAACGCAAGGATATTTTATCAAAAGAAGAAAAATTATTAGCACTAAAAAATGCTTTAAGATATTTTGATAAAAAACACCATGCTATTTTAGCAAAAGAATTTGCTGAGGAGTTGAAATTATATGGGCGTATTTATATGTATCGTTTTAGGCCAGATTATGAAATGATTGCACGGCCAATTCATGAGTATCCTGGAAAAACAAATCAAGCAAAAGCAATCATGCATATGATTCAAAATAACCTGAGTTACGCAGTAGCACAACATCCGCATGAATTGATTACTTATGGTGGTAATGGCGCTGTATTTCAAAATTGGGCCCAATATTTACTAACCATGAAATACCTTGCCGAAATGACCGAGGAACAAACTTTAGCAGTATATTCTGGGCACCCCATGGGTTTATTTCCTTCAAACAAAAACGCACCAAGAGTAATCATAACCAATGGCATGATGATTCCTAACTACTCTAAACCAGACGATTGGGAGAGATTTAATGCTTTGGGCGTTACCCAATATGGACAAATGACTGCTGGGAGCTATATGTATATTGGTCCGCAGGGTATTGTGCATGGAACAACCATAACCGTTTTAAACGCAGGTAGAAAAATTGCAAAAAATGGCGAGAGTTTAGCTGGTAAATTATTTGTAACCTCTGGTTTAGGAGGTATGAGTGGTGCACAACCAAAAGCAGGAAATATTGCTGGATGCATAACCGTTTGTGCCGAAATCAATCCAAAAGTGGTACAAACACGCCATTCGCAAAAATGGATTGACGAAGTTATTGACAACTTAGATTTATTAGTCAGCCGCGTAAAACTAGCGAAAGAAAAAAAAGAAATAGTTTCTATAGCTTACCTCGGAAATATAGTAGATGTTTGGGAGAAATTTGAAACAGAAAATATTTATATCGATTTAGGTAGCGACCAAACTTCTTTACATAATCCTTGGGCTGGTGGTTATTATCCGGTTGATTTTAGTTATGAAGAGTCTAATAATTTAATGGCAAATAATCCAGATTTATTTAAAGAAAAGGTACAAATATCATTAAGGCGACAAACAGACGCTATCAACAAGCACACCGAAAAAGGAACCTACTTTTTTGATTATGGCAATGCTTTTTTATTGGAAGCCTCTAGAGCTGGAGCAGATATCTATTTAGACTCTCCAACCTTTCAAAACAGAAAAAACCCTCCAAAATCTAGAGGTGCAGTTGGCGTGCGAGAATTTGCTTATGCTTCTTATGTGGAAGATATTATGGGTCCCATGTGTTTTGATTATGGATTTGGACCATTTAGATGGGTTTGTACCTCTGCTAATTCGGAAGACTTGGAAAAAACAGATCAAATGGCAATGGATGTTCTAGAAAGATTAAAAAAGGAGTCCCCGGATGCTATTCAACAACAAATGAGCGACAATATCCAATGGATCAAAGGAGCACAAGCAAACAATTTAGTAGTTGGCTCACAAGCTAGAATTCTATATGCAGATGCCAATGGTAGAATTGAAATTGCTAAAGCTTTTAATCAAGCTATAAAAAACGGTAAAATATCCGCACCAATAGTTTTAGGAAGAGATCATCATGATGTTTCTGGCACAGATTCCCCATACAGGGAAACCTCCAATATTTATGATGGCTCACAATTTACAGCCGATATGGCCATACAAAATGTAATTGGTGATAGCTTTAGAGGAGCAACTTGGGTTTCCATTCATAATGGCGGCGGTGTAGGCTGGGGAGAAGTGATTAATGGTGGATTTGGTATGGTTCTTGATGGTACAGAAGAAGCAGATAAAAAATTATCTTCTATGTTATTTTGGGATGTTAACAATGGTATCTCTAGAAGGAGTTGGGCAAGAAACGAAGGAGCTGTAGATAGTATTAAAAGAGCAATGCAACATGAATCTAAGTTAAAAGTTACCGTCCCGAATATGGTAGAAGAAAATTTGCTAGAAAATTTGTTTTAACTATGAAAGCATTACACTACTTTGGAATTTTATTTGTTTTTTTACTGATGGCTTGTTCATCTGTAAATGTATCTTCAGATTATGAAAAGGGCACTGATTTTAACCAATATAAATCATACGCCTTTTATAAAAAAGGAATAGATAAAGTTGAAATTTCAGATTTAGACAAGCGTAGAATTTTAAGAGCAATTGAAGCTGAAATGGATGCTAAAGGCTTTGTAAAATCTGAAGATCCTGATTTATTGGTTAGTATTTTTACCAAATCTAGAGAAAAAATTGATGTATATAACAACGATTATTATGGTTGGTATCCTTACTATTATGGATACGGATTTTACGGGCCAGGTTTTGGTTACGGATTTGGTTATAACAATGTTTCAAGATCTACAGAAGGTACTTTGTTTATTGATTTGATTGATGCCAGAAAAAAAGAATTGGCTTGGCAAGGTATTGGAACTGGCATATTATCTTCTTCTAAAAATATAGATCAAAAAGAAGAGAGAATTAAGGAGTTTGTAGGAAAAATTTTAGTTGCATACCCGCCTCAACAATAAGTTGTTCAATAATTAGTTATTTTAAAATGTTTCAAAATTAATTATTGGTTTTTAGTAAATCACTAAATTAATATGCGGGAATAGCCTCCTAAAGAACCATTGTTCTTTGGGAGGTTCTTTTTTTTATATTAAATTTTCTAGCTCTTCGTGTAATTGTTCCCAATCGGTCATTTGATGGTCTAAATCACTCTTTTTTTCTTCGTATTTTTTAAAGAAATTTTCTTCCGCATTTACTTTTTCAAATTCTTTTGCAATTCTTAAATCATCTTTTTCAATTTCTTTTTCTAATTGAGATATTTTAGATTCTATCTTGCTTAATTTATTTTGTAACTGCTTCTTTATCTTACTGTTATCTGCATTGTGCTTTACCACTTTCCTTACCTTTTCTTTTGGAGTTTTCATCTCAACCTGACGCATATTCTCCATATTGTGTTGCTCTAAAAAATAATCAATATCACCTAAATACTCTTTTATTTTTTCATCTTTAAAAGCATAAACTTTTTCGGTTAAACCTTGTAAGAAATCTCTATCATGCGAAACAATAATCAGTGTTCCTTCAAACTGTTTTAAGGCATCTTTTAAAACATTTTTTGAAGCTATATCTAAATGATTGGTAGGCTCATCAAGTATCAAAACATTAAACGGACTGAGCAACATTTTACACAATGCCAAACGATTTCTTTCACCACCAGATAGTACTTTTACTTTTTTATCTACATCATCTCCACGAAAAAGAAATGAACCCAACATGTCTCTCACTTTTACTCTATTACCATCGTTCGCTGCATTTTCCATGGTTTCTAAAACGGTAATTTCTCCATCTAAATATTCTGATTGATTTTGCGCGAAATAACCCAAGTGTACATTATGGCCAAGCTTAAGATTTCCTTCATAGGGAATTTCATCTACAATAATTTTTGCCAAAGTAGATTTTCCTTGACCGTTTTGTCCTACAAAAGCAATCTTACTATTTCTTTCAATTAAAAGATCAATTTTGTTTAATACATTATTCTCTTCATAACTTTTTGTAATATGCTCTGCTTCAATTACAATTTTACCTGGAGTTACCGAAACCGGAAATCGAACGCGCATTACTGCATTGTCTTCCACATCTACTTCAATACGTTCTACTTTATTTAATTTTTTAATTAGGGATTGTGCCATAGAAGCTTTATTGGCCTTGGCTCTAAATTTTTCAATAAGTTGTTCGGTATGTTTGATTTCCTTCTCTTGATTTTTTTGTGATTGGATCTGCTTTTCACGAATTTCATTACGCAGCAATAAATAAGCAGAATAAGGTTTTTTAAAATCGTAAATCTGCCCTAAAGAAATCTCTATGGTTCTATTGGTTATATTATTCAAAAACATTTTGTCATGAGATACCATCATGATAGCTCCTGAAAATCCTTTTAAAAAATTTTCAAACCATATAATAGATTCAATATCTAAATGATTGGTAGGCTCATCTAGCAATAAAATATGGTGTTTTTGCAAAAGCAGTTTTGCCAATTCAATACGCATTCGCCAACCGCCTGAAAAAGTATCCGTTTGTTTATTAAAATCTTCAGGTTTAAAACCCAATCCCATTAAAATTTTTTCTGTTTCTCCTTGGTAGTTATATCCGCCAATTAATTCATAACGATGAGAGAATTCATCTAAATCGTGCATCAAATTATGGTAATATTCACTTTCATAATCTGTTCTTTCTGCCAGTTCTGTATTGACTTTTTCTAACTTTTTTTCAATGCTTCTAATTTCTTGAAATGCATCATAAGCTTCCTCCAAAACCGTTTTACCTTCTTCAAAATCAATGTCTTGTCTTAAAAAACCTATACTTACATCTTTTTCAAAAGCTAAAGAACCTGAATCAAATTCTTGATCTCCAGCAATAATTTTTAGCAAAGTAGATTTACCAGCACCATTTTTTCCCACCAATCCTATTCGGTCACCAGCATTTAACTTAAAGGTTATACCAGAAAACAAATCTTTTCCTCCAAAGGAAACCGTAACATTGTGCGCATTCAACATAATATGTAATATTAGCTTTTAAAAAATTATATTTGCAAAAATATATTAAATATGACGATGTTATGCTAAAAAAGGGGTCTAAATTATACAGTATTTTAAAGCAAAAATGCCCCAGATGTCATGAAGGTGATTTTTTTGTGCATAAAAATCCATTTCGATTTAAGGAAACTTTAAAATTACAGGAACAATGCCCAAGTTGCGGTTTGAATTATATGCTGGAACCATCGTTTTTTTACGGAGCCATGTATGTATCCTATGCCTTTACTGTTGCTTTATCTGTGGCAATATTTTTAATTGGTCACCTGCTTGGATTAAAATTGTTGGTAAACCTAATCTCTATCGTAGTTATATTGTTATTGCTAAACACTATTATTATGCGATTATCTAGATTGATCTATATCAATATGTTTGTGAGTTATGATAAAAATGTAAAAAACTAATTTTGTGTAAAATATTTAGCAAACCTTTTGCTATCTATTTCTTGTTCTAAAGCCTTAGCATTTTCAATATATTGAAATAATTTGTTAGCCATGGTAGGAGCTATCATAACTCCTCTTGTTCCCAAACCATTTAGTATTGCCAAATTTTTGTATTTTGGATGTTTTCCAACTAAGGGTCTTCTATCTTTTACCGTAGGGCGAATTCCTGCAACATGATTTATAATTTTATAATCGCAATTGATTACTGTATTTAGCTTTTCTACAAGCTCTTTTTTTCCCTCTTCTGTAGGATTTTTGGTTTTATCTTTCCAATTAAAAGTAGCACCTACTTTGTAATTACCACCTCCTAAAGGCATTACAAATACTGCTGATTTTATTAAAAAATCTACCTTTAAATTGGGTGCATGGATGGTAATTAACTCTCCTTTGGCCTCTTTCATTGGCAAATAATTAAAATACGGATTCTGTTGCAGTCCAAACCCTTCGCAAAAAACAATATTTTTTGCTTTTATATTTTTATAAACAATCTCTTCTTTTGCTATTTTCAAATCTGCATAATCAAAGCATTCTTCGATTAGTTTATTTTTATTTTGCAAGTAATTGCGATAATCCTTTGCCAAAGTATTGACATCTATCCTACCCGTATTTTTTAATTTTCCATATCCTAATGGCGCAGATACACTTTGGTTTTGGTTAGCTAAAACAGGGACCTCCATATAGTCTTGCAACAACTTTTTACCACTTGCTTCATACCAATTATTTTGCTCTTCAATACTTTTAAAAACGCGATAAATATCCATAGGGAAATCGTATTTTTTTTGCATTTTTTTTTCCAACATTTTGTAAAAAGGCAATGCAATATCTAACTGCTCTTGTGCATTCCAAACGGGTGTAAATCTTTTTAAAACCACTGGGTTATACATTCCTCCTGCAACTAAGGAAGAATTTTGTGAGTTGTCTTCAAATACCACAAAGGTTTTATTGTTTTTAGTCAATTCCTCTGCGAAAGCGATACCCGCCAAACCAAGGCCAACAATAATATAATCTAGATTCATAAGGTCAAAGATAAACCTTCTTCATTTTTGGGCATAAAAAAACTCCTACTTTTCAGCAGGAGCTTTTCTCTTTTATAAACCAAAAATTAATAGTTCCACATATCTAACTCTCTATCTCTGATATCTTCTTTTAATTTATCAGATTCTAATACTTGAAATAAAGAATTTCCTTTGATATATTCAGCAACATCTCTGTTACCGTAAATATTTTCTTCTCTATAAATGATTGCGTTAAAACGTCTCGCATTTAGTAAATGATCGTATGACAATGGATATGCTGAATTTTTTTGATTGAACACTTTCATATCATGTGTTACGTATCTGGCACCTGGGTACCACACCCAAAACAATTCAACTAGCTCATCTTGCCCTCCTTCACTATCGATAAAGTTAACATCTGGTGCTACCGGAGCAACCCCTAAAAGTCTATACTTTAACTCGCCTTGACGTTTGTCAAAATACCAAACTCCTTTTACTCTAAACCCTGCTATATCACCAGAAGTAATATCTCTTCTATCAACATATTCGTCGGTTAATTCTTCACCGGCATTCAATCGTTCAATACCTGCATCTGATGTATCGATTCTTGCTAAACGACCTTGGATATCTTTTAAAGTTAATTTATCTTCAAAATAAGAATCGTCGTACACATCAATAATCTCACCGTTTCTAATTCCTCTTAACAAAGTATCATACAAAGATCTTCTATTAGAACTAATGTTACTTGTATCTACTGGATAATAGAATGGCATGTTGATTTTTTCATTCAGGTCTACATACTCCCATACTACTTTTGACCATAAAATATCTCTATCATCAATATAACCGTATGGTAATGG
>JAUIAA010000057.1 GCA_030425715.1 Bacteroidia bacterium
TCTCTATTGGCTAATTCCCAGGCAGTATAAAACACCAATTTTGCTCTTTTTGTCAACAATTCAAATTCAATTTTATCGGCTGTATCTGTTGGTTTATGGTAATCGTCATGTGTGCCATTAAAATAAAAAATTACCGGAATATTATTTTTTGCAAAGTTATAATGGTCAGACCTATAATAAAACCTATTTGGGTCTGTATCAGAATTATAAGTGTAATCTAACTTTAAGTGGGTAAATGTTTTATTTGCATTTTCTGATATTTTATGCAATTCTTTACTCAATTTATCAGATCCTATTAAATATATATATTCTGGTTTCCCTTCATGCTTTTTATCAATCCTACCTACCATATCAATATTTAAATTGGCAATTGTATTTTTTAAAGGAAATATAGGGTTTGAGGTATAAAATTTAGAGCCAAACAATCCTTCCTCTTCTCCTGTAAAATGAATAAAAACAATACTTCGTTTTGGTCCATAACCTGCTTTTTTTGCTTTTTGAAAAGCTTGTGCTATTTCCATAACAGCAGCAGTACCAGAAGCATCGTCATCAGCTCCATTATAAACCTTATCACCGTCTTTGCCTAAATGATCGTAATGTGCAGAAAGTACAATGTATTCGTCAGGTTTTTCAGTTCCTTTAATAAAAGCAATTACATTTTCTGAATCGTCATTTGATTTTCCTTTAAAATAAGATTTTGGTATTTTTTGCAAATAATTACCCTCGTCTATTGCAGATTCAATTTTGTTGTGCTTGTAAAAATCGGCAATATAATTCGCAGCAATTTTCTGTCCTTTTTCTCCTGTTTTTCTCCCCTCTAAGGGATCGGATGCTAAAATTAATACAATGTCTTTTATGTCGTTGCTAGTTATATTATTTGCAAATTTTTGTTTGGTTTCAATTTCGTTAATACTTGTATTTTTACTTGTACTACAAGAAAGTAGGGATATGGTAAAAACCAATAATGCAATTTTTTTCATATAAAATAATTTAAAACTTTGCTAAATTAGACATAAATTGGAAAGTGGCTAGCTAGTTCATTAAAAACTGCTCCTTTTTTTTATCAAAATAAATTTTATCGCTATCAAATAGTGTATTGATTAGGTCATTTTTAATAAGTTTTTTTGCCTCTCCATCTACAATACCCTTGTGGTTCATTAACCACAAGTTATCAGCCATTTGCAAGGCGAGTTGAATTTCGTGTGTGGAGACTAAAATACTTTTGTTTAATTGGTGTGCTAAATTTTGCAATAACTTAAAAGTTTCCATTTTATGCTGAATATCTAGATGGGCGGTAGGCTCATCTAAAATGATAATATCTGTATTTTGAGCAAGAACACGACAAATCATAACTCGTTGTAATTGCCCATCACTCAATTCATCACATCTTTTTTGCAATAAACTATGTAAATCTGTATAATTTACGGCTTTTTCAATTTGCTCTTTGTCCTCTGTATTTAGAGTTCCAATCCAGTTGGTATAGGGTTGTCTGCCTAAGGCAATCAATTCGTATACAGTTAAGTTGCTTACTGGAATTCTTTCTGTGAAAACAACACCAATACTTTTAGCCAATTCAGTATTATTATACAATTCTAAACCCTTATGGTTTAATTTGATTTGACCAGATATTTTAGGAATGGATTGGGTAATGGTTTTTAGTAAGGTAGATTTTCCAATACCATTTTTTCCAAGTAAACAAATCAATTTTCCGCTCTGTAAAGTTAAATTTAAATTTTTAGCAATGACCGTATTTCCTTTTTTAGAAGCGTATCCAATATCAAGATTTTTTGTACTTAAAATGTGTTTGTTTAAAGAATCCATTAGTACATAATTTTTTGTTTTCTTACCAATAACCAAATTACAATGGGTGCTCCAAAAATGGAAGTTACAGCATTAATAGGGAGTGTGTATTCACTATTGGGTAACTGAGAAATAGTATCGCAAAGTAACATTAAAATTGCGCCAATTAGACCTACTGCTGGAATCAATATTTTGTGGTTAGAGGTGTTAAATACTAGTTTGGTTATATGAGGTGTGGCTAACCCAATAAATGCTATTGGCCCTGAAAAAGCAGTAATTATACCTGTTAGTAAGCTGGTAGCAATTAAAATAATATTTCTAGCCTGCTTAAAATTCAATCCTAAACTTTTGGCATAATTTTCTCCAATTAACAAACTATTGAGTGGTTTTAATGTTGGGATAACCAGTGCGATACCTATAAGATATACGCCAGTAAACAATACAATTTCTGACCAGGATAAATTGCCTAAACTACCAAAACTCCAAAATAAATATTGTTGTAAGTTTTCGGCTGAGCTAAAATATGCCAAAACACTTATTGCCGCTGCCGTAATACTTCCAAACATCAAACCAATAATTAAAATACTCATGGTGTTTTTAACTCTTTTGGCAACCAACATTACTGCAAAAAGCACTAAAAAAGATCCAAAACTAGCGGCTAGACTTAAAAAAAAGTAAGAGGAAGCATAAGCCATAAAAACGCCACCAATTATAGAGGAGCCAAGAATTAATATTGCCACACCAAGACTGGCACCAGAACTAATTCCTAAAACATATGGACCCGCTAATGGATTTCTAAATAGCGTTTGCATTAAAAGTCCGCTTATCGAAAGTCCTGAACCTACTAAAAATGCGGTTATCGCTTTGGGTAGTCTGTAGTTAAAAATGATATAGCTCCAAGTCTCATTCGAATTATTCTCGGTAAACACAATTTTAAATATGTCTTGTATAGGAATATCTATAGAACCATAACTGATGTTCATTAAAACCATAAAAAACAACAGAAAAAAGATAAGTAAGAAAGAAAATTTATATGATTTTGTATAATGCAATTTATTTTGGTTTAGCGTATAAAAATAGCTTTTTAAAAAAAGTTAATCTAATTTTTCTAAAAAATAAGGCTGATAATTTGGGAGTAGGGCAGGGTGAGTTACTTTAATCAAATCTTGTAAAACAATATGGGGCATAATAGGGGCAAGCTCGAAATACAAGACCCCTCCATTAGCTCCTCTTTTTTTAGAATATGTATATATAAATTTTCGCTCAAAAGCATCAAACTGGATATAATGCTTGTTGTTATTGGCTAGCGCATCAAAACTGGTAAAATACCCAGAACCAATCCAGTAGTCTGCATTTTTGGCTTTGTCCAACACAGATTCAAAACTAAGAATGATGCTTCCTTGCCCTTTGGTATTTTTCCAAATATAATTGGTATTGGCATCTTTAAAAAGTTGTGCCATAAAGCTCTCTCCAGCGGGTAAATTCCATTTGTCTTTAAATAATGTACCAGTAAAAATAGTTGGTTTTATAGTATCTTGTTGTGCAATTTTTTTAGCCGCTATATATTTTTTTTCAATAATTTGAAATATACTATCTGCCTGCGCATTCTTATTGTACAATACCCCAAAAAACTTAATCCATTCTGCTCTGCCTAATGGAGTTTCTTCCAGCCATTCTCCATTATAAATTACATCAATTCCATTTTTCTCTACTAATTGATACATTTTTGAATTATTTCCCATCGAAAATCCAATAATGGCATCTGGATGCATGCCCAAAATCAATTCTGTATTAAAATCTTGTTCTTGTCCAATATTTTTCACTTTTCCTTTGCCTATTAATTTTCTAGTTTTTTCCGAAGAGATATAATCGGTATGTGGAAATCCAATTAAGCTTTTTTCTTCTCCTAAAATTTCCAGCATAGGGATGTGTGTAGTAGAAGTCGCAATTATTTTTTGAAGAGGGACTTCAATTATTTTTTGATTTTCAAAAAGATGAATAACTTTATTTTTATCTGTGGTTAGAATAAATTCTTGAGCCGATTTTGCATCTGGGTATGGAGATTTTATAATTAATTTAGTGTAGTTTTTATGTTGCTCTATATCAAAACCTTTAGCATATTTTATAAAGGATTTAGTCGATTTGTTTTGAATTGTATTGTTATTTTTTTTTAATTCTTTTTTACACGAAATGGTTAAAAAAACAAGCGCCAAAATAAAGAAATAGTTAAAGTATTTTTGTGGACTAAAGTTGTGCATATAAAATTAAATTAGAAACTCATGAATTGAAGTGACAAGTTTACGATTTTTTAAAATTCTTTTACAAGAAAAAGATTTTTTGCCATAAATTTTTGCTATTTTTGCACCAGTTTTTGGTCGGTAAAAAACCGATAAATTGAAAGGGAATCTTGTGAAAAACAAGAGCTGTCACCGCAACTGTAAGCTGAACTATTTATAGTAGTTGTTGTAAAAAATGCCACTGTGTACGCATGGGAAGGCTACAACAATTTGCAAGCCAGGAAACCTGCCAAGATATTAAATAACAAATAGTTTTCGGATGAAAAACTTTGGTATGCTTAAGTGCTTTTTAGCATTTGGTTATGTATTTTTCTTCATTTTTAGTTTAAAGGCTCAAACGCGCACTTATGTGTTGGATAGCGTGGAGTTGCAAGTTCCCAAGATAGAAGAAGTATCTGTTGGGCAAACTGTTCGTGAGATTTCTGCTCAAAAAATATTGCAATATCGGCCACAGCTTACAGATGTTTTAAATTTTGAAACGCCAATATATTTTAAGGAAAACGGTTTAGGGATGGTATCTTCTCCATCTTTTAGAGGGACCACTGCACAACAAACGGCTGTGGTTTGGAACGGTATCAACATCAACTCTCAATTCTTAGGTCAGGTTGATTTCAATGCGATAAGCACCAACCAATTTGATGAGATTGCAGTGCGTAGTGGCGGCGGAAGTATGCAGTACGGTAGCGGAGCTATTGGAGGTGTGGTTGCCTTGCAAAACACCATAAAATTTGTAGATGTATCTCAACAACAGCTATATGCTTCTTATGGTAGTTTTAACACAAAAAATATTCAATTTAAATCTAAAGTGTCTAACACTAAATTTTCATTGCATGTTGGTGGCAGTTATTTAAATTCTGATAATGATTACGAATATTTATCAACTAACAGTCGTAAAAATGAGAATGGCCAGTTTTATAATTATAGCTTTTTTTTAAATGCAGGTTATAGATTTAACAATCAGCATCAGCTATATTTTTATTCTGATTATTTTAATGGTGAGCGTCATTTTTCAATTGTAGAGCCAACCCAAACCAAAACAAAGTATCAAAATAGAGATTTTAAATCTCAATTGGTATGGGAGCACCATTGGAATAAATTTACAGCTTTTACCAGATTAGCTTATTTAGATGAATATTACCAATACTACCCGAGTTTAACTGATGATAAAAATAATTCATTCGGTAAGGCCCAAAGTTATATTGCTAAATACAATTTAAATTATCAATTATCTGCAAAGACAAATTTATCCTCCGAAATAGATTATAGATATGTGCAGGGGACTGGTTCTAATTTTGATCACCCTACACTTTATATCCTTAAAGGAAGACTTTTTGCAAAACATAATAGTGGCGATAAATTGACATTTCAAGCTGGCTTAAGTGCAGAGATGAGTACTGATTATAACAGTCCGTTGTTGTTTACGGTTGGGGCAGATTATGATCTGTTTGATTGGTATACTCTTAAATTTAATCTTTCAAAAAATTATAGAATTCCAACTTTTAACGATTTGTATTGGCCAGAATCTGGCAATCTAGAATTACGTCCAGAAACGGCCAATCAATTTGAAATTGGCAATACATTTAATGTACATCATTGGCAATTTAACGTTACAGGATTTTATATTAAAATCAAAGATATGATTCGATGGTTGCCCAACGGTACGGGTCTTTGGTCACCAGTAAATACAAATGCTGTACAATCTGTAGGTATAGAAGCTTTTGCAAAATGGCAGTGGGTTTTGGGTAATCATCAATTCAATTTTCAAACCATCTATGCTTATACCAATTCTAAAAATTTAGAGACCAATAAACAGTTGATTTATGTACCTTATCATAAAGTTACGGCGCAATTAGGATATACCTATAAACGTTTGAGTGTAAGCTTGCAAAATATATACAACGGCAAGGCTTTTATTTACTCTACTAACGACCCAGATAAAATAATATCGCCTTATTATTTAGGTAATATTGTTTCTAGTTATCAAATACTAAAGCATAAACCTTATAGAATAGGTTGTAAGATTAATAATATTACCAATACAAATTACGAGAGTGTAGATTACAGACCTATGCCTGGTATAAATTTTCAATCATTTATTAATATTAAATTTTAAATTATGACTCAGAAATTCAGTAAATTATTCATTTTTAGTTTTGCACTTGGCTTATTGTTTGTATCGTGTAGCGATAACGATAATGAACCTCAAAAACCAAAGGGAGATTACGATAACGGTATTTTAATTTTAAACGAAGGTAATTTTGGTCAACCCAATGCTTCGGTATCATTTACCAATACAAATGATTTTGAAGTAGAAAATGAAATTTTTCAAACCGTGAATAGTACCACTTTAGGCGATGTGGCTCAAAGCCTAGGTCTTTACCATGATTATGCTTTTATAGTATTAAACAACAGTAACAAGGTTGAAGTGGTTAACCGCTATACTTTTGAAAGCGTTGCTACTTTAACAGAAGGTATCAGTTTGCCAAGATATGTTGCTTTTGAAAATGATAAGGCCTATATATCTAATTCTGGTACAAGTACGGTGGCAGTTTATGATGCCAATACTTTTGCATTTAAAAGCACTATTGATTTAGGAAAAACTGTAAATCAAGTTATTGCTGAAGATGGCAAGGTGTATGTACAGAATGCAAGTTTTGGTACTGGTAAAGAAATTACGGTTATTGATGCCAACACAGACGAAGTGGTAAAAACCATAGATTTAGGCGAGAATTATAATGAATTGGCAGAAGGTGATGATATGATTTACGCTACTGCAGATTCTGGACTTATCAAAATTGATTTAAATAGCAATGAAGTGGCAGGTACAATTGCTTACGGTACAGATGTAGCTAAGGGCAATAAAATTGAGGTAGAAAATGGTATGATTTATTTTGTATCTGGAAAATCAATTTACGAAGTTATGCCAACCGCTACAGAAGTTATCAACCCTCCTTTAATAGAAGTATCTACCAGTGCAACTTGGGATGCTGGTTATGGTTTTGGAGTAGAAGATGGTTTGATTTACTATGCCATTGCTAACGGTTTTACAGCACCAAGTACCATATATGTTTACAATGAAGCTGGACAGAAAGTACAAGAAATTACAGCAGGTATGGGAACTAACAGTTTTTATGAAAACGACTAAAACATTACTTTAAATAGAAAACGATATTAATATATTGTTTATCAAACACTTATCATTTGTAGCTTATATGCATGCGTGCCAATTGAAATTTATTTCAATTGGCATTTTTTTTGCTCCTTAATTTTATCAAACTAGTATTTAATTCAAAACCTAAAAGTAAAATAATAGAGTTTAACCAAATAAACAGCATAATAACCAAAACAGTACCAATAGACCCATAAAGTTGGTTGTATTGCGCAAACTTCTCTACATAGATTTTAAAAACCCAAAAATTTAGAAGAATGAGAATAGTAGTAAAAACGGTACCGGGAGAAAAAAACGTTATCGTTCTACCTTCCTTTGTTCCAAAATAATAAAGTACTGAAATAGATACTACTAGCATGATAAATATTACAATCATTTGGGCGCCACTAAGCCATAAAGAAGCATCATTTACAATTCCTTTTTCATTTAAATAGTTTAGCAATAGACCTAAAATAATAACCACTGTAACCGTGATTACTAAAAGTACTGCTAAGCCAAATGAAATTAACATAGATACAAAGTATTGGCGTATAATTGTTCTGGTTTCAATATGGTGATAGGTATATTCAAATCCACTTAAAATAGCATTTACACCATTGGTCATTAAAAAAATAGAAAGAATAAAACCAAAAGAAAGCAAGCCTCCATATTTGTTTTTTGCAATATCATCAACCACTAACATTACATCTTTTGTTACGGTTTGTGATGGAAGGAAGTGAAAAATAAAATCTACCAAGTCTTCTTGAAATCCATCTATTGGTATATAAGGTATTAAAGTAAGTACAAAAAGTGCAAAGGGAAAAAGTGCAATAAAAAAACTAAACGCAATACTCCCAGCTCTTGCTGTAAGTGCCCCTTTAATAATACCTGTGATGTACATTTCAAGCAAATCATAAAGCGTCATTCCTACCAGCCCTGGAATTTTAATCTTTTCCAGAATTAATATCAACCAGTTTAAAATTGGTATTTTTTTGAGCTTTTCTTGGGTACTCATTGTTTAATCTACTTTAGCATCGAAAGAAGTATTCCATTTGTCTTGTACTTTTAGTACTTGTTCAATAACATCTCTAGCACAACCATTCCCTCCTTTTTTTTGCGAGATATAGGTAGCAATATTTTGAATTTCAGGTACTGCATCTTTTGGGCAAGTAGGTAAACCAACCATTTGCATTACCGGAAAATCGGGTATGTCATCGCCCATATACAATATATTTTCTAAATTTATATTGTAAATATCGATGTACTCTTCTAGCTGTTCTACTTTTTGATGTGCACCTAAATAGATGTCCGTAATACCCAATCCGCGCAAGCGAGATTTAACCGCTTCATTTGTACCGCCAGAAATAATACAAACGCGATAACCCAAGTCAACAGCAGTTTTTAAAGCATAGCCATCTTTTATATTCATTTTTCTAACCAGCTCACCATTTGGAAAAATGGTTACCGATCCATCGGTTAGAACACCATCTACATCAAAAATAAAGGTGTCAATTTGGGGCATTATTTCTTTATAACTTTTATCCATTTTCTTCTTCTGATTGGTAAGTGTTTAAAATTGATTGTGTAACTAAGGTATATATTTCTTTAGAGATTCCTTCTAATTGTTCTATATGATTTTCAATTACTAGTGTATCTTTTCTTTTTGCAGGCCCAGTTTGCGCTTCAAAGGGAGGTATTTGACTAATTTTATTTGCGGATTCAATAATCAAAGGATGTAAAATTTCAAAATCGATATGGTGGTCTTTGCAAATTTTACTGGCCAAATAATACATATGATTGCTAAAATTATTTGCGAAAACTGCTGCAATATGTAATTTGTTTCTTTGTTCACTATTTACTGCATAGGTATAGTTGCTAATTTGTTTGGCAATATGCTCTAATAATTTATAATCTGCTTTATGCTCTGTTTCTAAAGCCAAAGGAATATTTTTAAAGTCAATTTCTTTGTGTAAACTAAAAGTTTGTAAAGGATAAAAAACACCCTTGTTTGCATTACATTCTAAGGTGTGTAAAGGCATGCTACCAGAGGTATGTACCACCAATCCACTTTTAAATGTTAATTGTTTTGAAAGCTTAGCAATTGCTTGATCTGAAATGGCTATAAAGTAAACATCTGCTTTTTTTAATGTAGAAATATC
>JAUIAA010000058.1 GCA_030425715.1 Bacteroidia bacterium
GATTGCTACACCATCTTGATAGGCAATATCAGTAGAAACACCTTCTTTAAGCATAACAGCAGATGCTTGACCTGAAAACTTTATCTTACCAGCTTTAAATTTATCTAATGCTTCCTTGTTTTCAAAAAATATAATTTCTTGGTATTGTTGTCCTCCAGCTTGTAAACCAACAGTAGCTTGAGCTAAACTTGCTCTTCCAATAACTTTATTATTTTGAAAAACCAAGCCTTTTCCACCAGCACCACCAACTCCTAAACCAGCTTTTGTAATTACTGGAAAGATAGCATATCCATATGCTTTACTAAAGTACCCATTAATTTCTGGATGTGCTTTTACTAAACTTTTTATTGACTTATCTACCTCATCTGCCAATTTAGTGTCTTTAGGATAATAAACCGTTATCCCTTGAGATTTTACTGCTGTATCTACTGCGTCAGCGGCATCCTCAACCGCATCTGCAGTTGCATCAGCAGCGTCTTCAACAGCTTCACCTGCATCATCTAGAGCATCTTGAGTTGCATCAACTGCATCTTCAGCAGCCTCACCAACTTTATCTGCTGCATCTTCCACAGCTTCCACTGCATCATCAGCTACATCTTGTGCACTTTTTTTATCTGATTTACAAGAATAAACCATTACACTTAGCACTAATAATAGTGCAATTCTTTTTAATACTTTCATCGTTTTAATTTAATAGTTAAGATTTGTATATACAAATGTAATAAATTTTAGAAATGAATTTATTCTTTATTAAGAATTATTCTTCAAAACTTTGCACTTCCTTTATAGCGGTTACACTGTAGAGGTCTCCACCTGCAATGTTTTGTATTACATTTTTTAATTCTTCTTTATTGATTTTATTAGCGTGGTAGGTTATATTACCTTCTTTGGCCTCGAAATTTACAGCAACAAACTCTACTCCTTCTGTTTTAACCAATTTAGATTCAATAAGTTTGGCACAACCAATTTCACAGGTCATACCTTCAATTGCCACAGTAATATTTTGTAAATCTTCTTGCATAGCCAATTCAGGCTTTACCTCTAGCTCTGTTTTTGTATTTTTCTTTTCAGAGCAAGAAAATAGGACCAAACTAACTGTAAAAATTAAAATTATTGTTTTAATGAATTTCATATTGGTATATTTTATAACTATGCAAAAGTAGAAATAAAATTCTATCTCTATGAAAAGCACACATACAAAATGGATATTTCTTTTTATTCTTGCTTTGGTATGGGGTAGTTCTTTTATTTTAATCAAAAAAGCATTGTTGTATTTAACACCCATACAAGTTGGTGCACTACGAATAATTATTACTGCAATAGCACTTTTTGCAGTTGGGTTTAAAGGAATTTTTCAAATTAATAAAGAGCAGTGGTATTATATTTTTCTAACCGCCTTATTGGGCACTTTTATTCCTGTCTTTTTGTTTGCCTATGCTGTTCAAAATATTGATAGCTCTATAACTTCTATATTAAATTCCTTAACCCCATTACATACTTTAATTATTGGCGCCCTATTTTTTGGATTTCCTTTTATTAAAAAACAATTGCTTGGAGTTTTACTTGGATTGATAGGTGCCTTGATATTGATTTTAAAAGGAGCCGAGATTAACCCTAATCAAAACTATTATTTTGCCTTATTGGTAGTTTTTGCATCTATTGGATATGCCTTAAATGTTAACATTTTAAAAAAACATTTAAATGATTTAAACGCCTTAACCATTACTACTGGTAACTTTGTTTTGATTATTATTCCCGCAACTATTATTTTGTGGTTTACTGATTTTTTTAATTTACAAACCATAATTCAAGCTAAATCCTCTTTATTTTACTTGTTGATTTTATCGGTTCTTGGAACTGCTTTGGCAAAAACACTATTTAACAAATTGGTTCAAATATCCTCTCCTATTTTTTCAAGTTCTGTAACCTACTTAATTCCTATCGTAGCAATTTTATGGGGAATTTTAGATGGAGAAAAAATTAGTTTTGTGCAATTTGGCGGCGGATTTATTATTTTGTTAGGGGTTTATTTGGTAAATCGAACCAAATAAAATTAAGCCACTGTTAATAAGCTTTATACATCATAAAAAATACTGCTTTTAATGTTTTAAAATTAAACAAAAAGATGTATATTTGCACCCGCCTTTAAAATAAGGCAACAATAATAAATAATTATTTAAAGCGAATATAACTTATGTACGCAATTGTAGAGATAGCAGGGCAACAGTTTAAAGTAGCAAAAGACCAAAAGGTTTTTGTACATCGTTTGCAAGAAAAAGAAGGATCAAAAGTAAGTTTTGACAATGTTCTTTTATTGGATGATGGAAAAATTACCGTTGGCGCCCCAGCTATAAAAGGTGCAGTAGTAACTGCCAAGGTTTTAAGTCACCTAAAAGGTGATAAAGTTATCGTTTTCAAAAAGAAACGAAGAAAAGGTTACAGAGTAAAAAATGGTCACCGCCAATTTTTAACTGAAATTCAAATTGAAGGTATTTCAGCAAAAGCTCCAGCTAAAAAGGCAGCAGCTAAAAAAGCGGAAAAACCAACTGAAGAAGCAAAAGCAGAAAAAAAACCTGTAGCTAAAAAAGCAGCAGCGCCAAAAAAGCCTGCAGCTAAGAAAACAGCAGCTAAAAAAGAAGAAAAATAATCTTTAAAATTTAAATCATGGCTCATAAAAAAGGTGTAGGTAGTTCGAAAAACGGTAGAGAGTCCGAATCGAAACGATTAGGTGTTAAAATTTTTGGAGGTCAAGGTGCCATCGCTGGTAACATTCTTGTTCGTCAAAGAGGTACAAAACACCACCCATATGAGAATGTTTATATGGGAAAAGACCATACTTTACATGCTCAAGTTAATGGTATAGTAAAATTTACTAAGAAAAAAGACAATAAATCTTATGTGTCTATCACCCCGATAGAAGCTTAATTTTTATTACACTTCATACAAACCCTTGTTTTTACAAGGGTTTTTTTGTGCGTAAAAGTTGAATAAATAGTATAAGAAACTTTTAATTTGTATTACATAAATTTTACTTTTGTTTGGTACTTTTCAAATTATAATTTTTGAGCACACTAAAACGGTTTTTTAAAGACACCATCATTTACGGGATAGCTGCCGTTTTGCCTAGAGCAATCAATATTATATTGGTAAAATTACATACCCATGCCTTACCCGCAGAAAAATATGCCGAAAACACTATATTTTTTGTCTATGCCGCATATTTCAACGCCCTCTTAACTTATGGTATGGAAACCGCTTTTTTTCGATTTTTTACTAAAGAAAAGGAAAAGGGAAAGGTAATCTCTACCGCATTTGTAAGTATTTTTACTACCACTATTTTATTTTTAGTTGCAATGTTTTATTATATAGAACCTATTGCAAATTATTTTGGATTTACCAATCCCGATTATTTAAAAATATTAGTTTTAGTTACAGCTTTCGATACATTGGTAGTGATTCCTTATGCCTATTTAAGAGTAGCCAATCGCCCTATAAAATTTGCTTTTTATAAAATTGTAAACATCTGTATTTACGCCATATTTAATTTATATTTTTTATGGTATGTACCACTTGCACTAAAAAAGGGAAACTTTGTACCAGAATTGGTGAGCACCCATTTTCAAAATAACGACCTAGTAATTTACATTTTTATTGCTAACCTTATTGCAAGTTTAGCTACCTTTTTAATGTTGGTTCCTATCATTTTTAAATTCAAAATAAAATTCAGCAAAAAACTGTTGTATAAAATGCTTGGCTACGGGCTACCTATAATGGTAGGAAGTTTGGCATTTGTAACCAATGAAAATTTAGACAAACTACTTTTAGGAAAACTAATTGGCAAAGAACAAATGGGTATTTATGCCGCTTGTTATAAATTAGGGGTTTTTATGACGCTTTATATCATGGCTTTTCGGTTAGGTGCTGAACCATTTTTCTTTAACCAAGCCAAAGAAAAAAATGCCAAAGCAACCTATGCTAAAATACTAAATTGGTTTACCATAATTGGCGCACTGTTTTTATTAATAATTGTGGGCTTTATAGATGTTTTTGCTAATATATTACTGGGCAACGACACTTATTTTCAAGCCTTAGCAATAGTACCCATTATACTGCTAGCCAACTTATTTTTAGGCATTTACAACAACCTTTCTATTTGGTATAAATTAACCGATAGAACTAGATTTGGTATGTATTTTTCTATAATCGGAGCAGCAATTACTATTGGTTTTAACATTCTCTTTATTCCAAAAATTGGTTTTATGGCATCGGCTTGGGCCACTTTAATTGCCTATGCTTTTATGACCGTTATTTCCTACTTTATTGGAAAAAAATACTATGCCATAGCCTACCCATTAAAAAGTATATTTTTATACATTTTAATCGCTGTTGGATTTGCATATCTATCTTTTATTTACTTTAGAGGTAATATTTTTGTCACTTTTCTGTTAATAATAACATTCATTGCCTTTATCATTTGGAATGAGAAAAAGGAAATACAACAAATTTTAAAAAATGACCGTTAAACTTATCAATAAATCTAAGCATCAAACTCCAAATTATGAAACTTCTGCCTCTGCAGGAATGGACTTACGTGCAAATATTTTAGAAAGTATTACTTTAAAGCCCTTAGAAAGAACCATGATTAAAACGGGCTTATTTATGGCTTTACCACAAGGAATGGAGGCGCAAATTAGACCGAGAAGCGGACTCGCTGCAAAGCATGGGATTTCAGTTTTAAATGCACCTGGAACCATTGATGCAGATTACAGAGGAGAAATTGGTGTAATTTTGGTAAACCTTTCTAATGAAGATTTTACAGTGAAAGATGGTGATAGAATTGCACAAATGGTAATTGCTAAATTTGAACAAATTCAATGGCAAGAAGTAAAAGTGTTAGATGAAACCGAACGAGGTACTGGAGGTTTTGGTAGCACAGGAATATAAAAAATAGACACCTATGAAAATATTAAAATACCTATTTATTTTAACTT
Organism: Bacteroidia bacterium; assembly: GCA_030425715.1. Taxonomy (GTDB): domain Bacteria; phylum Bacteroidota; class Bacteroidia; order Flavobacteriales; family Flavobacteriaceae; genus Lutimonas. The sequence continues at coordinate 4,992 of JAUIAA010000058.1, forward strand.
CCCTAACTGTATTTAGTCAAGAAAAAGGAGAAGAAATGGTCCAAACAATTTCCGAAGAATCTTGCGATTGTATTGCAAAAATAAATACAGATCATCCCGAAAAAAACAAAGCCATTAAAAATTGTGTTGCGCAAGCAATTGTAAATAATTTACATACTGACGTAAGTTCGAATGACAACAAAACCAAAGAAATTCAAATTGAAGCTGAAGCTTATAAAAAGGTAGAAGCATATTTGGTAGAAAATTGCGAAGCTTTAAACCATGTTTCTTTTACCGAGAATAAAGACTTTAAACACGCTACATCGCAAAATGTTTTAGCACAGTTGGCTTATGATGACGGTATGGAGTTTATGGAAGAAAAAGATTATGAAAACGCTATTACCAGATTTACAAAAGCGATCAATATTGATCCTAAATTTGCTTTCGCCTGGGATAATTTAGGAGTTTCTTACCGGAAAACAAATCAGTACCAAAAAGCGATAGAAGCTTACAAAAAATCCTTAGAAATCAATCCTGAAGGAAGAATGCCTTTGATGAATATTGCGGTAACTTATAATTTGAAAAAAGAGTATGATGAAGCTATAGTTTATTATCAAAAATTTATAGAGATCTACCCTGAAGATGCTGAAGGTTATTACGGATTAGGATTAATACAATACACCAATAACCAACAAGAAAAGGGTTTAGATAATTTAATACATGCCTACACCATTTATACTGGGCAAAACTCACCGTATAGAGCAGATGCTGCAAAAAAAATTGGTTATATGTATAACGATTTAAAGGGGCAAGGTAAGTTAGAGATGTTTCAAAAAATTGCTACGAAGTACAATTTGAAAATTGATAGTAAATAATAAATTTTATTTTACCCTTTCAATTACTTGGTCAATTTTATCCATTGTTTCTTTTGGAATATATTTTTTGGTAGCTAAAATAATCCCAAATACTACAAAAAATATCCCGATAATTTGTCGTATTTTTTTGAGCACAACAGGAGTAAGTTTCTTTTTTAATTGCTTAGCAGCTAGTATTTTACCTAAATCTGTAATTAAAAAAGACAGAATTACTATACCAAAGTAATTGAATATTTTTCTTTCTTCCATTTGAAAATTAGAGCTTACTGCAATTACAATCGCCAGCCAAAATGCCAATACCCCAATATTGATAAGGTTTAGAAAAAAACCTTTAAAAAACAGTCCTAAATAGTTATTGTTTTCTACAATTACTAAATTTTTATCGGTGGTTGGTTTTTTAGTTTTCTGATAAAATATAGTGTATAGTCCATAAATAATAATACCGAGTCCGCCAAAAATAAACACCCTTGGATCGTCTTGAATTTCAGATAATAATGCTGCACTCCCGTAATAAGCTAAACAAATAAATAAAGTATCGGCAAGTACAACTCCAATATCAAAAATAAAAGCGGCTCTTGCTCCTTTTGTAATACTGGTTTCTATCAAAGCAAAAAACACAGGCCCCACCATAAAGGCCAAGCCAAATCCTAAAATTACAGCATTTAAATATTCATGAATCATATAATTCGTTTACTACTTCATCACTATACTTCGTCGTAATCAATTTTTAATATAGGAGTAACCGGGTGTGCTTGACAAGTTAAAATCAACCCCTCTTCTACTTCATCGGCATCCAGAATCGTATTTTTATCCATAACAGCTTCTCCTTCAATAACTTTAGCCATACACGAGCTACAAATCCCTCCTTGGCAAGAATAAGGGGCATCTAAACCTTTTGCCAATGCAGCATCTAAAATTATTTCATCTTTTCGCATTTCAAAACTAGTTTCCTCATCATCTAACACAACGGTAATTTTTGTATTCCCGCTTAAATCTTCATTGATTTCTTTTTTATGAGAAGTAGTGTTAAATAATTCAAACTTGATTGCCTTTTCTGGTATGCCACTTTTTTGAATTGCCTCCTTTAAGCTGTCTATCATCTGTTCTGGCCCACACAAAAAGTAATTGTCAAATTTATCGTTATGGTATCTATGCTTTACAATTTCGCTATAAGTTTCACGGTCAATTCTTCCAAAAAGTGCTTTATCACTTATTTTTTGACTAAAAACATAATGCACCTTAAACTGCTCGAAGTTTTGACTCAAATTGTCAATCTCTTTTTTAAAGATAGTGTCTTCACTTGATTTATTGCCATAAACCAGAATAAATTTACTTTGCGGCTCTGATTCTAGTACTGATTTTACCATTGAAATTACTGGCGTAATACCACTACCCGCTGCAAAAGCAATGTGTTTTTTTTGATGGTTAGAGTTGGGCTCCAAAATAAATTTACCTTCAGGCGCGGCAACATCTATAATATCGCCAGCTTTTAATTTCGTATTGGCATATACCGAGAACAATCCTTTTGCTACAGATTTTACTGCAACACGTAATTCTCCACTTTTTGGCGAAGAACAAATAGAATAAGCTCTACGCACTCGTTTACCTTCTATTTCTTTTTCTAAAGTAATGTATTGACCTGCAGTAAATAAGAATGTGTTTTTTAAATCTTTTGGAATTTCGAAAACTATAGAAACTGCATCTTGGGTCTCTTTTTTAACTTCTTTTACAGACAGCTTATAAAATATGGACATTTAATAAATTTTAGATGGCAAAAATACGAAATTGTTTTGCTAAAAATACAGGATTAACTCTTTGAAATTTCATCAGAAAGTTCATTCTTATCGTCTTCTTGGAAAGGAAAAAACTCTTTTAACTTCTTACCAGTCTCCTCTATCCCTAAAATCAAACCACCCACATAGTTGCCCTGAGAAAATTGTTCTATTACAGTATCTTTAATACTTTCCCAAAAATTCGAAGGTACTACCTTATCAATTCCAACATCTCCCAGTATAGAAAATTTTTGCTTTACCGCACTTACATAAAATAGCACTCCGTTGGCATCTTTCGTTTTATCCATATTTAACAGATAAAAAACCTCTTCAGCGCGCTTCATACACTCCTCGTAAGAGGTGTTCTCAATATGCACCCTAATCTCTCCAGATGTAGATGCCTCGGCTTTCTGGATGGCCAATATTATATCCTTTTCTTCTTGCGGTGTTAAAAATTCTTCAGCATTCATATTTTAAAAGTAATAGCCAAAGTGAGAACTTTGGCTATTTGTATAGTGTTAAAGTTGCAATTAATTAAAATCTACCGTTGGTGCATTCTCACTTCCTGCAGCAGATTGAAATAAGACCATTGGGTCAAAATTTAAAATACCAGCCACAAAACTTGCTGGAAATTTTCTAATATAAATATTGTAGTCTTTAGCCAATTCGTTAAATCTATTTCTCTCTACATTTATTCTGTTCTCTGTTCCCTCTAACTGACTTTGTAATTCTAAAAAGTTTTGATTTGCTTTTAAATCAGGGTAGCGTTCTGCAACTACCATTAATCTACTTAAAGCTCCTGATAATGAGTTTTGCGATTCTTGAAACTTTGCCATTTGCTCAGGGGTTACGTTGGAAGGATCTATGGTTGTTTTCGTTGCATTGGCTCTTGCTTGAATAACTGCTTCTAGGGTTTCTTTTTCATGATCGGCATAACCTTTTACGGTATTTACCAAATTAGGAATCAAATCTGCTCTTCTTTGGTAGGCACTTTCTACATTTGCCCATTGGGTTTTGGCTGTTTCTTGCTTTTCAACCATGGTATTGTTCAAGCCAATACCCCATTTAATAACTCCAAATATTACAACAAGGATAATAATTAAGGGAAGAATTTTTTTCATAATTGTGTTCGTTTAATTTTAGTTTAAAGTTGGTTTTTAATTTGTAATAATTCATTTTTAACTTGCTCTAACTTTAAAATAATTTCATGGTTAGAGCTTACTTTTTCAGGACTTTCTTTTAGTTTGTTTTTAGCTCCTTCTAAAGTAAATCCTTTTTCTTTTACCAAATGGTAAATGAGTTGTAAATTTTTTAAATCTTCTGGAGTAAATAAACGATTTCCCTTTTTATTTTTTTTTGGTTTTAAAACATCAAATTCATTTTCCCAAAACCTTATTAAAGACGTATTCACTCCAAAGGCTTTCGCAACTTCACCTATTTTGTAATATCTTTTGTCTGGTAAGTTGATATACATGCTTAGTCTAATGATTGCCCTTCTTGCGAAGCTTGATTTAACATTTCTTGGAACTCTTCTGGGGATAAATCTCCATAATAAAAATTAATAGGATTTACATGGTTTTCATTGTACCTCACCTCATAGTGCAAATGTGGAGCTTGTGACCTACCAGTGCTTCCTACATAACCAATCAAATCACCACGTTTTACTTTCTGCCCCTTCTTCACATTATATTTTGAAAGGTGTGCATATAGTGTAACATAGCCAAATCCATGGTCAATTCTAATATGTTTTCCATAACCTGAAGATCTA
>JAUIAA010000059.1 GCA_030425715.1 Bacteroidia bacterium
AGTGACAAATATGATTAAAATCTTTTCAAAGAATGTATATTTTCCAACAAGCATCAGCAAGTAAAAAACGACGATGATTACCGTCGCTACCACTAAAACGGTTTGGTATTTATGGGCTGCTAAAGATTCAAAATTTAAGGCCAGTATTTCAAAAATAATATTAGCAGAAATACCGAGGATGCCCATTAGGGAGTTCCATTGGCCAAAAGTAATTCCAATAATGATTAAAATGGCCAGAATCTTACCAAATTTAATGTGCTTTTTAAATCCATAAAGCGCCGTTTCAGTAGTAATTAATGAATAATTACCATAAGCAAACATTAAAACTCCTGAAAAAAGACAACTTAAGAGTAACACCCATAATAATTGCATTCCAAATTTACTGCCCGCAACAATCATTGAGGTGACACTGCCAGTACCAATGGTATAACCAATTGCAAAAATTCCAGGACCAAAACTTAAGATAATTGCAATTATTTTTTTGAGTATTGCTTTATTATTGCCGGTGATGGACATAGTTTTATAGTTTTAGTTTAGTTAGTTTCCCAATTGGTATGATAGAATTTGCCAGAGGCATCATCGATCCTTTGATAGGTATGTGCTCCAAAATAGTCGCGTTGTGCTTGTATTAAGTTTGCCGACGAATTTGCCACCGCAAAGCTGTTTAAAAAGTTAATGGCTTCACTAAAATTTGGAATTGGTAATTCATTTAAGACAGCCTCCGACACCACTTTTTTAATGCTGGGTTTCAAAAATTTTATTTTTTGAATGATGTCTTCATAAGTTATCATATTATTGGTGGTCTCAAAAACAGGAACCAACCCTTCCATTAAATCCGATTTGATAATGCAACCGTTGGTCCATATTCTGGCCAATTCGCTTAGATTCAAGGTCCATTGATATCGGTCAGAGGCTTTCTGAATTAAGTTAAATCCTTGATAGTGGTTAATAATTCTGGCAAACTGATACGCTTTTAAAAGCGTCTCCTGTGAAATGTCTAAATTCTTTTTTTCAGTTGACTCAAAGTTTTTACTGGCTGCAACACGCTCTTCTTTAAAAAACGAAGTGTAACGGGCAAACAATGCAGAACTAATCATCGTACTTGGCACACCTAATTCGGTAGCCGCTATGGTAGCCCAGTTGCCTGTTCCTTTATTTCCAGCCTTGTCCAAAATGCTGTTCAATAACCAATCGTTGTCTTCTTTTTTTCTTAAAATATCGATAGTGATGTTGAGCAAGTAACTATTTGCCGTTTCTTTCCAGGCTTCTAATATATAGGCGATTTGGTCTGGTTGATGACCCAAAGCTTTTAGCATGACATAAACTTCTGCTAACAATTGCATTTCTACATATTCAATACCATTGTGCACCATTTTCACAAAATGACCACTACCCTCGGGTCCAATATAAGTGCAACAAGGCAAATTGTTAGCATCCTTAGCCGCAATCGCCTCTAAAAAAGGTTGAACTTTTTTATAAACATCCTTGGCACCACTTGGCATAATAGAAGGTCCCATTAAGGCTCCTTTTTCACCTCCTGAAACACCGGTTCCTATAAAATGTATGCCTTTTGATTTTAAATAATCATAGCGCTCTTTTGTTTTTTTATAGTTTGAATTGCCGCCATCTATCAAAATATCATCGGCATCTAGGAAAGGAAGAAGGTCATTTATAACCGAATCGATAATATGACCAGCATTTACCATGAGCATGATCTTTCTTGGCTTTTGTAGAGAGTTTATGAAAGGTTCAATCTGATCGAACGGCATCGCTGAGGCTAATTCTTCAAATTCACTTTTGAAATTTTTAGCAACGGCTTCCTCAGAGCCTTTGACATGTCGATTATATAAAGATAAACGAAAACCGTTACGCGCTAAATTTCTACTTAGACTCTTGCCCATAACTCCTAAGCCAAACAATCCAAAGTCTGATTTATTTATTAATTCTTTTTTTAGCATTTCAATAATTTTGTTAGGCGTTAAACTCACATCTATTTTGATAGCATTGTCGGGCTCTTCCAAAATATCAAATTGAGAGGTCAACAATTCAGAGCTCATAAAGTGCCCCTTGCGGTTGTTGATTCTTTCTTTAATTTGATCAAAGGAGCCCTCCAGGAAAACCCATTTTGAATGGTCCTGAATTTGCTTATTTAATATATCTCGATAGCTCTTTTTTAAGGCAGAACAAACAATAATACAGCCATTTTCTTTAGAATGCTTTATAGCTAGCTTATTTAAGGTGTGTAACCAACCCCGTCGATCATCATCATTTAAAGGTTGTTGGTTAGACATTTTTAAAACATTCTCCTTCGGATGAAAGTCATCTCCATCAAAAAACGGCATATTGAGCTCCTGAGACAGTAATTCGCCAATGGTGCTTTTACCAACACCAGATACGCCCATAATGAAGATGATATTTGCTTTGATTTTGTATTATTTTTTGGGTACCCAAACTGGGTGCCCAGATTTAAAGGTTTAAAAGTAGGCTTTTTTTCTTTTAAAAGACCCTAAGAATTTAATTATTTTAAAATTTTATTGGGAAAGCATATTCCTAATGTCTGACAGAAAGGTTTTCAAAGATTAATAACAACAAGTAAACATTCATTAATTTTTAAATAAAGTGCTCCTATAAGGACTATATTAATGGTGGTTTTTGCGCTTTCCTTTGCAACTAATCGCTCGGCTTTCATTTATATACTGTTTTAATTGGTATTAACTATTTGGATATGATATAGTTTTAAGGAATTATAAGCGACATTTCCTAATTATCTTGACATTCCCAAATAATCAATGCAAGCTGTATGTAACAAACAAACACCATTTTCTCTAACTTTACCTACATAATTACTATACCGTCTCTAAACTTTGTTCTATACTTTTTATATCTGAATTACTTTTAGACTCTTAACATTGTAGCCATACTGCAAAAATCCTATAGAAAAACACAATGCGTTGCACTAATGGGTTGAACTCAGCCATCATTTATAGTTGGGGATAAAATATATTATTTACTAAAATTGTATATTGGCTCTATCAAGTTAAGTTTTGAACATAGGGCATATACTTTTGACTTACAACTTCAACACTTAAAAAATTAAATTCTGAGACTACTTTGCCAGTAAGTTTATAAATTCCTTTTCCCTTAAAGGGGAATTTTTTAGCCGATGTAGGGAAATGAACTGTATCCAACCATTCCCCGTCTTGATCTAAAAAAGTACCAAAATACATTGCTTCTCCTTTTGTTGTGACAGTTTTTTTTACGGTTACCAAATAACCATAAATAGTAACTACCTTATTTAAATATTGCTTTAAATCACGAGAAACAATTCTGTTTTCTGGGGAATTTTTTAACAACATATAATGATTGTACAAGGTAAAATGCAGTAATTCAATTTGATCAAAAGCATTTTCTATAGCTGTAATTGTAAATTGCGGTAGAGTAAATGATTGAATAGCTACTTCAAAAAGTTGTGACTGCGATTTATTTGGTTTTACCTGGTTGGTTTTATAATAGGCATTCCAAAGTAAACTCCGTTTATCTCTTCCAAATATTCTAAATGCATCAATACGAATGAGAATCTCTAGCTGCTCTATAGATAGATTTACTCTTTTCATAAAATTATCTAATGAAGAAAATTTACCATTTACCCTAGCATTGACAATTTTAACCATACTTTTCTTTTCTAAACCCTGTAAGTGTTGATAACCCAGAAATATATCTTTGCCATAAATTGTGGTTTCAATATTACTTTTGTTTATACATGGAGGATGCACGGTGGCACCTAATTTTTTGGCTTCATGTACATAAATTTCTGTGCGATAAAACCCTCCACCATTATTGATGGTAGCCACCATATATTCTAAAGGGTAATAACATTTTAAAAACAAACTTTGGTAAGATTCTACGGCATACGAGGCAGAATGTCCTTTTGCAAAGGCATAACCAGCAAAGCTTTCTATTTGTCGCCAAATTTCAAAAATCAAATCATCGGGCTCTCCTTTATTTCTGCAATTATTAATAAATTTGTTCTTCACCAGTTGAAACTCTTCTCTTGAACGATATTTTCCGCTCATACCTCTTCGTAGAACATCAGCTTCGCCTAAATCTAATCCAGCAAAATGATGGGCTACTTTTATCACATCTTCTTGGTATACCATTACCCCGTAAGTATCAGGCATGATATCCCACAAAACTGGGTGTGCTTGTTTTCTTCTTTCGGGGTTTTGATGTCTTAAAATATACTCGCGCATCATACCGCTTTTTGCAACTCCAGGGCGAATAATAGAACTGGCTGCAACCAATGTAAGATAATCTTGTACAGCTAACTTTTTTAATAGCATACGCATGGCAGGAGATTCTACATAAAAACAACCGATGCACTCTGCTCGTGAAATCATGTTGTTTATTTTTTTGTCCTTAAAAAAAGGTGCTGCATTATGAATGTTGGGTAATTGCACTTTGGGGTGGTTATTCTCAATTATATGAATGGCATCTTTAATTTTACCTAAACCTCTTTGACCAAGAATGTCAAACTTGAATAGCCCAACATCTTCGGCAATATGCATGTCAAACTGAACTGTTGGAAATCCTTTTGGTGGCAGGTTTGTGGCTGTATAATAGTGTATAGATTTTTGGGCAATTAAAATACCTCCGGCATGAATACTTAAATAATTGGGGCGACCCTGTAAATATCCAGCGTACTTTAAAACCAGTTTAGAAATATCATCTAGTTTATCATAATCAAACTTTGCATCACTAAGCTTGTCTATTTCAAATTTTGGCAACCCAAATACTTTTCCTAATTCACGTACGGCGCCACTGTGCTTAAATGTTACGTAGGCACCAAGTAGTGCTACTTGTTGATTTTTATTGAATGTTTCAAAAATAAATTTTGTAACATCCTCTCGGTCCCAAGTAGAAAAATCGATATCAAAATCAGGAGGTGTAGTGCGATAAAGATTCATAAATCGTTCAAAATACAAATCCAATTCTATAGGGTCTACATCTGTAATTTCTAGCAGGTAAGCCACAATACTATTGGCCCCGCTACCACGCCCTACATAAAAATAATTTTTCGATTTGGCGTATTGAATAATTTTCCAATTGATTAAAAAAAAACTTACAAACTCTTGTTTTTTAATTAAATCAAGCTCCTTTTTCAACCTTTTTTTAATAATAGTATTTACTTCGTTATAACGTTTTATCAATCCTTTTTCGCAAAGAGATACCAGTTTTTGATAATCTTTTTCCTTGCTTTCAAAAACAGTACTTAAGTTTTGGTTTTTACGGTTTTTAGAAAAATCAAAATGAATTGTACACTCTTCAATTATTTTTTTTGCGTTTTCTATAGCTTTTGGAATGGCTTTAAATTTTTGAGCAATATCTTTTTCAGAAAGCATAATATGTTCTGGCAAACCTTGCTGTTCTTTTGGCAACTTACTCAGCAGGCAATTCTTATCTATTGCTCTTAGTAATCTATGTATATTATAATCTCGTTTGTTTGCGAAACTGACGGTTTGAATCGCTACAAATTTATGGGTGTAATTTTTATATTTTGAAAAGCCAAGTTTATTGATGTCGTTTGAGGTTACACCAATATATTCGTAATCATAAAAAGTTGTTTTTTTGAGGCTTTTTAAATAAGAAAAAGGATAAATAACAAAAACGTTTTTAAAATTAGGAGCAACTTTTGGCAATGATACTTTTTGGTGTTGATACTTAGATAAAAAGCTATTTAGCTCCAAAAAACCTTGGTTGTTTTTTGCTAACCCGATATAATATTGCTCATGATGGTTACGAAAGTCTATACCTACTATTGGTTTTATATCAAACTTAAAAGCAGTCCGGATAAAATTTAAACAACCTGAAGTGTTATTGATATCAGTAAGAGTTAGTGTTTTATATCCATAAGATTTAGCTTGAGAAAGCAATTGTTTTTCAGATAAAGTGCCATATCGCAAACTGTAATAGGAATGGTTATTCAATAGCATGTGTATAAACTTATTGGTTTCTATGCGCTAATACTATAGGTGGCTCTCCGTTAAACGGATTGGTAAACCCCCCTATGGTTCTTGCACCTTCTCCTAAAGTAGAGGCACGCATCACACTGCGATCACCAAACCGTAAACGTATTTTGTCCATCGCATGATAAAGGTTTACTGTTTTTTTTGCATCATCAAATAAATTAATTTGATAAGTGCCAGAAGTTAAACCGCTATATTTTACTCCAACCAATCTAATTAGCATTCGCCTGTTATACAATTTATCAAATAGCTCTTGCACAACAGGTATTAAGTGATGGTCAGCCGATGTATAGGGAATTTTTATTTGTTTGGAGTAGGTTTGAAAATCAGAATATCTAATTTTAACAGAAACATTTGATGCCAATTTCCCGCCTCTGCGCAATTGAAAAGCCAAGTTTTCTGCCATTGCCGTAATGGTTGTTTTTATCTTGGTTATATCTGTAGTATCTTGCCCATAAGTGCGTTCGCTAGAAATAGATTTTCTTTCATGATATTCAACCACAGGGGAGTGGTCTATACCATTAGCTTTTTCCCAAATCACCTTACCGTTTTTGCCAAAAACAGAAACCATCATTTGTAAAGGCATTTGCTGTACAGTTTTAACCGATTTAATGCCCATATTAAAAAATGTGCGATAGGTTTTATCGCCTACCATCGGAATTTTTTTGATAGATAAAGGAGCTAAAAAAGCTTTTTCAAATCCACTATCAATTTTTATCTGATTGTTTGGTTTTGCCTCATTTGTAGCAACTTTAGAAACTGTTTTATTGATAGAAAGGCCAAATGAAATAGGCAATCCTGATTCGTTAATCACTTTTTGACGCAGTTCCGTAGCAAATTTATAACATCCAAAAAAGCGATCCATACCTGTTAAATCGGCATAAAACTCATCAATACTAGCTTTTTCTAAAACAGGTAGTGCATTCTGTAAAATTTGAGTTACCTCTTTTGAAAATTTAGTGTACGTTCCTGCATTACCTCTAATATAAATGGCATGTGGGCATAATTGCCGTGCCATTTTCATAGCCATACCAGAATGTACACCATAAGCACGAGTTTCATAACTAGCAGCACTTACTACTCCTCTGTTTCCAGTGCCACCAACAATTACAGGTTTGTTGTTAAGCCTAGGGTCTAACAAACGTTCACAGGAAACAAAAAAAGTATCTAAATCTAGATGTAAAATAGTACGGTTCACTTTTTAAAATTAGGATGAATAAAGAGGTTGTTTTTTCATTCCAAATTTTAACAAAATGGTTTTACTTAATTCAAAAATTTCTGGTTTCCAACCTTATAAATAGAACACGGTAAAAATTGGGATGAGCAGACTAAGTTACGTTATTTTCGGTAAAAAAATATTTAATTTTTAATTTAAAAAACATAGGCAAGGTTTTTACATTATTCCTATTTAATAATATTAAATCGCATATAAAAACAACATATACGGTATATATTTATGGGTTTTATTATAAAATTCTTAAAAATTAATTAAAAACATTCAAATTATTTTAATAATAAAATAAATGTTGTAATATTGCAGGGTGAAAATGTTACAATTAAATACTACAACAAATAATATTCGCCGCTCACCCAAGCGTCGCCGCTAGTTCTATTGGACTAACAAATGTTATTTATTATTTTTTCACAATTCTTTTAAAATGCAATTTCAAAATACAATTCAAACTTTAATTTTTAGCAAGCCAGCTATGGTTAACTTGTTTACTGTGTTTGTAATCCGCCGCCGTCGCCCGTAAGGGTGTATTGTGTTTTTGAAATAGGTGAGTCCATTTCAGTCTTCAGTTTAAAAAAATCAATTCTTAATTAAATAGTGAATTCCATATGGAAATTGTTATTGCATCAAAAAAACATATTAAATATGCTGGTATAATTTGCGAAACCATTAGCAAATCAGCAGAAGAAAGAGGAACTGGCATTGCCAAAAGAACTCCAGAATACATTACCACAAAAATAGAAAATGGTAATGCAGTTATTGCTTTGGATGGGGAAATTTTTGCAGGGTTTTGTTATATCGAAATTTTTAGCAATAAAAATTATGTTGCACATTCAGGGTTAATAGTGCATCCAAATTATAGAAAACTGGGCCTGGCAAAAAAAATCAAAACCAAGGTTTTTCAATACTCTAAGCAAAAATATCCCAAAGCGAAAATTTTTGGAATTACTACAGGATTGGCAGTGATGAAAATAAATTACGAACTAGGCTACAAACCAGTTACGTTTTCAGAATTGACAGATGATCCTGAGTTTTGGAAAGGTTGCCAAACCTGTAAAAATTACGATGTTTTACAAAGAACAGAACAAAAAATGTGCTTGTGTACGGGTATGTTGCATGATCCGAATAAAAAAGAGGAAGTAAAAAACCATAATTACGATTCTAAAACTTGGAAAAGATTAAAAAATATCAAGCAAAGTTTGTTTTTAAAAAATAAATCAAAAAAATAGAAGGTAAAATTTACCAATAAAATAGAATAGCATGAAAAAATTAGTTTTAGCATATAGCGGAGGTCTAGATACTTCGTATTGCGCAAAATATTTATCAAAAGAAGAAGGCTTTGAAGTACATGCCGTAAGTGTGAATACAGGTGGTTTTGATCAAGAAGAAATCAATGCCATTAAAGAAAAAGCATTACAGTTGGGTGCAAGTACTTACCAATCTATTAATGCAGTAAAAACTTTTTACGATAAAGTAGTAAAGTTTTTAATTTTTGGCAATGTGCTTAAAAATAATACTTATCCACTTTCGGTAAGTGCTGAGCGAATTGTACAAGCCATTGAAATTGTGGAGTATGCAAAAAAAATAAAAGCAAATTATATTGCACATGGAAGTACAGGTGCAGGAAATGATCAAGTAAGATTTGATATGATTTTTCAAATATTGGCTCCAGAAATTGAGATAATTACACCAATTAGAGATAAGAAACTGGCACGACAAGAAGAGATATCATATTTAAAAGAAAACGGTATAGATCTTCCTTGGGAAAAGGCAAAATATTCTATCAATAAAGGGCTTTGGGGCACTAGTGTTGGGGGAGTGGAAACATTAACTTCACAGGGTGCTTTACCAGATGATGCATATCCAAGTCAGCTTGAAAATAATACACCAAAAGACATCAAGCTCACTTTTGAAAAAGGAGAATTGATAGCTATTGATGGTAAGAAAGATACTCCTTTAAACAATATTGAAAAGTTGAACACCATAGCATCAAAGTATGCTATTGGAAGAGATATCCATGTAGGAGATACTATTATTGGAATTAAAGGTAGAGTAGGTTTTGAAGCGGCAGCACCTTTAATTATTATCAAAGCACATCATTTGTTAG
>JAUIAA010000060.1 GCA_030425715.1 Bacteroidia bacterium
ATAGAAGAGAATATAATTAAAGGAATTAAAATTTCTGAAGCCATAATAGTAAATTTAAAGTTAATATTTTATTTTTTCAATAGGACGCACTAAACCAAAGTTGGGTTACAGTTTTATTTTAAATGATAATAAATTAATTAAATTGTAACCTTAGTTAAATAATTAGCGTCATAATAAATAATGAAATCAACCAAAGATCAAATCTATATAGATAAGGTTTTAAGTGGAGATACCAATGCCTTTGCTTTTTTAGTAAATAGGTATAAAAATATGGTGTTTACCTTATCTGTTAATATGATGAAAAATAGGGAGGACGCCGAAGAGGTAGCGCAAGATAGTTTTATAAAAGCCTATCAAAAGTTACATACTTTTAAAAGCGAATCTAAATTTTCTACATGGTTGTATAAAATTGTATATAGAAACGCAATTTCCGCTTTGCGAAAGAAAAAAATAATTACAATAGAAATAGATAGTTTTGTTTTAGACAACCTTAAAAGTGGTGCTGATTTTCCTCAGATAGAGGGTTTAAAAGGAGAAGAACAAAAAAAATATGTAAAAAAAATTATAGCTAGTTTGCCCGAAACAGATGCGTTTTTAATTACACTTTTTTATATTAATGAAAATACGGTTGATGAAATTGAAGAAATTACGGATTTAAGCAAATCAAATATTAAGGTAAAATTATTCCGTTTAAGAAAAAAATTACACCAAGCATTATCCTTACTTTTAAAAGAAGAAGCAAAAGAATTATTATGAAGCAAGATACCAATGATATAGATAGAATAATACAAGAAAATTTAGAGTTGAATAAGTTGACTCCTGATTTTACTGATAAGCTCATGCAAAAAATTAATATAAATGAATTGGTAGAAAAAAGTACCTTAAAATTAGTATTACAAAAAAATGCTTTGCATGAAGCGCCAGTCCGTTTTACAGAAAAATTACTTTCTAATATGGAGCAAAAACAAAAAGTTTTTACCTACCAACCGGTGATTAGTAAAAAAACTTTGAGGCTAGTAGCTGTGTTTGTTTTTGGTATTGGGGTATATGCCTTCTTTTTTGCGCATCCAGAAAGTTCTTCAGATGTTTGGAGTACGTATATTGAGAAGCTTTCTACTATTTCTTTGCACATGCCTAAACTATTGACTTCACATTTGTTTGCCATGAGTATTTTTGCTTTAAGCTCATTGTTGTTTATTGATTATCAATTAAAAAACAAAAGTCAATCTTAAGGTAATTTAACCTATTTTCTCTTGGGATATAGAAATGCAAAAAATTAATAAAAATAAAATACATTTTATTTAAAAAAATGTTTGCAAGAATATCAAAATCGTTTATATTTGCACACCGAAAATGGAAAATTAAATTCCTCCTTACCTGCCTGCCGGTAGGCAGGGCTCAGAACTGAGCTCTAATAGTTACTGGTAGTATGTAAGTATAGGGTGTCAAAACAGACATTAAAATAATTTTAAATTCCTCCTTAGCTCAGTTGGTTAGAGCATCTGACTGTTAATCAGAGGGTCCTTGGTTCGAGCCCAAGAGGAGGAGCAAAAAGCACTTACGAAAGTAGGTGCTTTTTTTGTTTATGGACAACAATTGGTCTTGATCTATTTTGAGTAATAATACCTGATATTTTTAGTACATTTGAACTTAATCACACTTGTTAGCTACAAGTAGCCTATTCAAAATAATCAATTAATTCATCTTATGAAACTTCATTTATTTGCACTATTGACAATATTTCTCTTGCTTAATAAATTTTGTTATTCTCAACACTCATTTAAAGTAAAGCTAAACACATATTCTGTATATGTAATAAAAAATGGTCAACAGGTCTTCAATGAAATTAACGGAACAAAATGTAAATTGGTATTCAAAAAAGATCTTTACACACTTACCTTTCAAACAAATAAAAACACAACTGGTTATCAAAAGTTTAAAGTTGTGAGTAGAAATAAAGATAATGTGATTGTAAAAGTAGTTGGAGACTTAAGGCAAAAATCTTTAAAATTTATAGTAAAAGATAGTATAAAATCAAAACGGAAAATAGATTTTATCTCTATAGATACAGGTGAAGAATCTTTTGGGATGAGAATTTCAGATTAAAGTAGTATTTATTAATTGTTCCTTCTTCCGTCTTGACATTGTTTTATAGGTGTAGCTAAGGCATTGGGATTTGGTTCAAAACCTTTTAGAATTTCAATAGGAATTTTTATTCCAACAAATTTTTTGTATCCTATAAATAGGTAGTTTCATCTGCACTTATTACTTGCAATTAGCATGTGTAAAATTCATCAATTTTGAATTAAAAACTAAATAATACTGAAAAACAGTTACTTACATTTAAAGTTTTTAGCAGTTTTTAACAATTTTGCAATTCTAGAACAGGTATTGTATACTTTTGGGTAAACAAGTTCTAAATGATTCATAAGGAATTTAATTTTGAATTATGCAATACTAGTTTTCATGGCGCATATTATCAGCCAGAAAAAATAAAAGCGGTTATTGTTTTAGTTCATGGAATGGGAGAGCATTCAAAACGCTATGAAAAAAATGTGATTTCTCTTTTAAACCAAAATAACTTTGCTGTAATAACTTATGACCAATTCGGTCATGGATTAACAGCAGGTAAAAGAGGTCATAATCCAGGTTTTCAATACGTTTTAGATTGTGTGGATATTGTTATCCAAAAAGCCAAATCAATATTTGGCAACTATCCTATCCTTCTTTATGGTCATAGTATGGGAGGCAATGTGGTAATTAATTATGTTTTACAAAGAAAGCATGATTTAAAAGCAGTAATTGCAACTAGCCCCTTTTTAAAATTGGCTTTTGAACCGCCAAGTTGGAAGTTAGGATTAGGAAAAGCATTGGCAAAAATAATTCCATCCATTACCATGAGTAATGAATTAGATATAAATGCAATATCGCGTGATAAAGTTGAAGTTGACTTATATAAGAAAGATGCTTTGGTACACGATAAAGTAAGTCCCAACTACTCCATTGTATTTATGCAAACAGGCGAGTGGGCCATTGCAAATGCAAAAATGTTAAAAACACCAATGCTGTTAATGCATGGTACAGGAGATAGGTTAACCAGTAGTATTGCATCCTGTGAATTTGCAAAAAATGCAGGGGATATAGTTGATTTGGAATTGATAGAAGGCGGATATCACGAGTTGCATAATGACATTATTAAAAATGAAATATTAGATAAAATGATAAAGTGGATCAATAAAAAAATTACATAACAATAATTACCTAGAATTAAAAAACACAATGAAAAATTCCTTTTTCCTCTATTTTTTAGTTTTATCTCCCCTAATTTTTGGTCAAAATAGTCTTCGTTCAAGTGAATCCATGCTCGAAAGCACAAAAACATTTGAACGGAGCTATTTTCCAAATTTACCAGCAAAACACCTTACTATTTTAGACAAAAATTACAACAAAGGCTTGGATAATGATTGGTTAATTAACCCTACAGACACAATTTACAGCCCAAACAACTTATCCTCCTTACAACTCAAAGAACAGTTAAAAAATTTAGATTATAAAACACCTTTTAAAGTAAATCACAACCCAACTCTTGAACGATATATTCGCGTATTCCTAAAAAATAGACGTGAAAATATTGCTGTTTTAATAGATAAGTCTAATTACTATTTCCCCATATTCGAGACTTATTTAGACAAATATGATTTGCCAATAGAATTAAAATATTTAGCCGTTGTTGAATCTGCATTACAACCTAATGCAAACTCTCCTGTAGGTGCAAAAGGACTGTGGCAATTTATGTATCAAACAGGAAAACAATATGGTTTAGAAGTTAATTCGTATGTTGACGAAAGATTTGACCCAATAAAATCAACTGAAGCTGCTTGCCAGTATTTAAGCTATTTATATAAAAGGTTTGATAGTTGGGATTTGGCGCTTGCCGCATATAATTCTGGACCAGGAAATGTTGCGAAAGCGATTAAACGCTCTGGCGGAAAACGAAATTATTGGGAAATAAGAGCGTATTTACCTCAAGAAACCAAAGGCTATTTGCCCGCTTTTTTAGCAACTTACTATATTTTTGAACACGCCACTTCACTACAAATAAAACCTGAAAAATCAGAACTTTCTTTTTACGAAATTGATACGATTCATTTAAAAAAGCAATTGAAATTTAATCAAATAGAGCGCAATATTTCTATTTCAAATGAAATGTTAAAAGCTTTAAATCCACAATATAAAAAAGAAATAATTCCATTTGATCAGAACAAATCCTATATACTTACCCTGCCTGTAAATTTAGTAGATCAATTTTTAGAAAAAGAAACGACTATTTACCTAGACCAAAACAAAGAGGTTTGCGCTAAATATGCCATTCCTATTACGTCTAAAAATAGCTATATTGTACATGCTGGCGATAATTTGCCAAGTATTGCCAAAAAATTCAATATCACTGTTCAACAATTAAAAAAATGGAATGGCTTACAAACAGATTTTTTAATTGAGCAACAGCGCTTGGTGGTTACCGACCAAAATTTCAATACCCATCCTAATGGTCAAGTAGCAACGAAAGAATTGTTGCATAAAAAATCATTTGTGATTCATACCGTTAAACCTGGAGATACCCTTTTTAAAATTTCTAGAAGTTATCCAGAGGTTACCATACATCAAATTAGAGATTGGAATAATATTTTAGATGTAAAATACTTGAAACCAGGAACCCAACTTAAAATTTATTAACTTTGATTTTGTGAATTTTCAATTGTTTTTTTTTGAATCAATTGACTTTCTTAATTTTATATTAAACTTAAAATGAAAAAGTTAAAAATAGTAACCAAATAAAATTTTGTGTTATTTTTAGCGTTTTTAAATAATACTTGACATCATAATTTTTACGAGAAATGAATTTAATGCAGCGCATATTGACCCTTATATTGTTTTTAAGCTTTTTTTATGGCAATACCCAAGAAACTGAAAATAAAAGTGACTCCCTAAAATTAACAACCAAAACAACTTTACAAAATTATACCGATGCTATGTATCAAGAAATTGATACATTAAAAATTGATACTACCTTAATTGCTGGACAAGATATTGCACTTATTGATTATCAAGATGCCAGTGAATTTGACAAAAAATGGATGGAATCATGGGAAAACAATACTATTGATAGTTCATTAACAATCCACCCGCAAGACACTTTAGGTAATTTAGTAATTACAGATTTTAGCACAGAAGTTTTAAAAGAACGATTAGAAAAATTAAATAGCGAAACCCCATTTAATGTAGCCTATAATCCTTCATTGGAAAAAATAATAAAGCACTATTTAAAAAACAGACCACAAACTCTCGCTAATTTAATGGGAAAAGCAAAATACTATTTTCCAATGTTTGAAGAGCACTTAGATAAATATGATATTCCTTTGGAAATAAAATATTTGGCCATTGTAGAGTCGGCATTAAAGCCCAATGCAAAATCGCGAGTTGGCGCAAAAGGACTTTGGCAGTTTATGTACGGCACAGGAAAAGAGTATAATTTAAATGTGAGTTCTTATGTAGATGAACGTTCCGACCCTATCAAATCTACCGAAGCAGCCTGTAAATATTTAACCAATTTATATAAAATATTTAACGATTGGGATTTGGCATTAGCAGCTTACAATTCGGGCCCTGGAAATGTTAACAAAGCCATAAGACGTTCAGGAGGTTATAAAAATTACTGGAATATTCGTCATCATTTGCCAAGAGAAACTGCTGGATATTTACCTGCCTTTTATGCAACCTATTACATTTTTGAGTATGCCAAGGAGCACCAATTGTATCCAACGAACGAATTGATGGATTTTTTTGAAACAGATACCATTCAAGTCAAAAGGCAACTTACTTTTGAACAAATTAACAAAGTTTTAGAAACGGATGATGAGTTATTGGAATTTTTAAACCCACAATTTAAATTAAACATCATTCCAAAAGTTAAAAATAAAACGTACAGTTTAACTATCCCAAAATATTTGGTAGGTAAATTTGTGGCTAATGAAGATAAAATTTACGCTTTCGCGGAAGTAGACGATTCTAAAAGAGAAAAACCATTTCCAAAGTATATTGAAAGTAATGATAAAATTAGATACAGAGTTAGAAGTGGTGATTATTTAGGTAAAATTGCCAATAGATATGGGGTTTCTGTAAGTCAAATTAAAAGATGGAACGGATTAAGATCTAATAACTTACGAGTGGGACAAAGACTTACCATTTACCCTAGAAAGCCTGTTGCAGCAGCCACAAACAATACTTCAACCAATAAAAAAACGGTTGCAAAAAAAACGAATACGCCACCGCCAAATAAGAAATATACAACCTATGTAGTGAAGCAAGGAGATTCACTTTGGTTAATTTCTCAAAAATTTCCTAAAGTTTCTGTGAGTCAAATTAAAGATTGGAACAATATTTGGAGTAATAAATTAAAACCTGGAACTAAGCTTAAAATTTATTAGTTCCTATTTTAATTTAACATTTCAATTTTTTAACTATGCTAAAAAAATACTCCTCACTTGTACTTGTCTTTATGCTATTTATTTCGTGTAAGGATGATAAAATTACATTGGTAGATTCTACTGGTCGTATCAATCACGTACTTATTGTAATGAAAAATTCTGATTGGCAAGGAAAAATTGGAGATGTGGTTAGAGAAATTATTGCTTCACCCGTTGAAGGACTACCACAAGACGAACCTCAATTTTCTATCAATCAGGTGGCTCCTGAAACCTTTAACAGTCTTTTTAAACGTACTAGAAATATATTATTTGTGGGTTACGACAACCAAAAAAACAATTTTTACGCCAATTATAATATATATGCCAGCCCGCAAACTACCTTAACCATTTTAGGCAATAATGAAGAAGAATTGATTGCAAATATTAATAAGCACCAAAAAGAAATTATTAGCACTTTTAAAAATAAAGATTTGGCCTTGTACCAGCATAAAGCAACAAAAGATGCTTACAATCCAAAAAGTATTGAAACTTTTAATAAGTTAGGGTTTACTTTAAAAATACCAAAAACTTATAATAGAGTAGAGGATAATGGTGATTTTGTTTGGTATAGAAATAATTTTACAAAAGGTCAAATGAATATTTTTGCTTTTGAAATTCCTTATGAAAAAAGTGAAGATTTAGAAATTAAAAATATAATTTCTGCAACCGATTCTATCACAAAAAAATATATTCCTGGGCAATTTGAAGGTACTTATATGATGGCTGAACAAAGGTTTACCCCAATAGTGAAATCCTTAGAATTATCTAGTAAAAAAGCTACTGAAATAAGAGGTTTATGGGTAGTTAAAGACGATTTTATGGGTGGGCCATTTTTAAGTTATGCTATTCCTGATAAAGCAAATCATAGAATTATTATAATTGAAGGTTTTAGCTACTCTCCAGCAA
The DNA here is from genome assembly GCA_030425715.1 of Bacteroidia bacterium. Lineage (GTDB taxonomy): Bacteria > Bacteroidota > Bacteroidia > Flavobacteriales > Flavobacteriaceae > Lutimonas. The sequence continues at coordinate 7,431 of JAUIAA010000060.1, forward strand.
CAAAAAAACGTGACTTTGTTTTTGAGCTAGAGGCAATATTAAAAACCATTAAACTAGGTTAGTGTACTTTAAGTAAACAACACTAATTTTTTGTTGACTTATAAGGGTAATTCTTGATTTTGTATTACTTACTTTTTTAGTTTGAAGATATTTAATTTAACTATTTTATAGGTTAATTTAGTATTTCTAGGTTTTTAGTTTTAAATGTTGCAATTGCTCCATTATCATCACTATAAATTAAAAAAGCTTTCAATTCTGAGTGTTTTTTTAAAAAGATTTTGGTCTTTTCTAATCCCATTGCCATAAAAGCGGTGGCATAGGCATCTACATCAGCACAATCTAATGTGGAAATAACGGAAGCACTTAGTAAGTTACTTTTACTTGGAAAACCCGTTTTGGTATCTATAGTATGTGCGTATTTATTACCGTTTTTGTCCAATTTAAATTTTCTATAATTGCCTGATGTTGCAATGGATTCATTTTTCAAGCTAATGGTATTCTGAAAAGATCGGGTACCGTCAAAATGAGGCTCTTCAATAGCAATTTTCCAAGGAGTATTCTTTGTGCTAACACCTCTAGCCCTTATTTCACCACCTATTTCAATCATGTAATTTTTCACTTCCATTTGCTCAAAAAATCTTCCTATAAAATCTACAGTAAAACCTTTGGCTATAGCATTAAAATCTAAGTAGGTTTTTAAATATTTCTTTTTTACCAAATGGTTTTGAATTTCAACATTTTGAAATCCAACAAAATCAAGCATACTATCGATATAAACTGAGTCTAAATTCTCTACTTCTCCATTTGGACCAAACCCCCACGCATTTACCAATATACCAATAGTAGGGTCAAACGCTCCATTGGTTTGTTTGTATATTTTTTTAGATTTTTGAAAAACCTCATTAAATAAATCATCAACAACAATTGTAGAGTCGCCACTATTGATTTTTGAAATATCAGAATTTGGAATATAAGTGCTCAACGACTTATTTATCAGATAAATCAAGCTATCTATCTGTTTTTCTGATAGGTTATACTTCCCTTGTTCTAAAGAAATATGGAAGGTGGTACCCAGTGCATTTCCTTCAAAATTTTTATAACTACTTTTTGTTGTTTTTGCGCAGGCAAATAACAATAGAAATGCAAAAAAATAAATTACTTTTTTAAACATGGTATTAGTGATTTTTTAACATACAAAGATATATTTTATCTTAGTTTTGTGATTATATATTTTTGAAATAAAAATGTGCTATTGACTGAAATATTTAATAAATTTGTTACTTAATTAAATTCTTATCCAATTATGAAAAAACTTTTTTTTACTGCACTAATCTTATCTATTTTTCTTAGTTCGTGCGTTTCTTCGAAAAAATACGCAGATTTAGAAACTCAGCATAACAAAACAAAACAAGATTTAGTAGATGCTAAAGCAGATTTACAAGCTTGTTTAGTAGATAAAGATCACTTAGCCGAATTAAACAAATCGTTAAAAGAAGATAAAGATAGATCTATACAACAAGTGGAAAACTTAACGGTATTGACCCAGTCTTCTTCAGAAAATATTAAAGATATTATTTCTCAATTATCTGAAAAAGATAAATACATTAATGGTATCCGTGCAGCGATGACAAAGAAAGATTCTATCAATTTAGCATTGGCATTTCAGTTAAAAAGAGATTTAGCTGATGGTATTCAAGATGAGGATATTCAAATTGATGTAGAAAAAACAGTAGTTTATATTTCTATAGCTGATAAGTTATTATTTAAAAGCGGAAGTGCAGTAGTATCTGAAAAAGCGAAAGCTGTATTAGGAAAAGTAGCTACTGTAGTTTCTAGCAAACCAGATATGGAAGTGCAGGTAGAAGGGTATACAGATAATGTGCCAATTAATACAAAT
>JAUIAA010000061.1 GCA_030425715.1 Bacteroidia bacterium
GTCGTGGGGAGTTTCTACGCGATTGATGGGTGCTTTGGTAATGACGCACAGCGACGATTTTGGGTTGGTTTTACCGCCAAAATTAGCGCCAATTCAAGTAGTGATAGTACCAATTTATAAAACAGAGGAGCAATTGGATGAGATTATTGCAAAAATGAAACCTATCCTATCCGATTTAAAATCTAAAGGAATTTCTGTTAAGTTAGACCAGCGTACTACACACAAACCAGGATGGAAATTTGCAGAGTATGAATTAAAAGGAGTGCCTATAAGAATTGCAATTGGAGCAAGAGACTTAGAGAATGGCACAGTTGAAATTGCAAGAAGAGATACGTTAACAAAGCAAACGGAAAGTCAAGAAGGATTGACAGATGTAATAGAGGCATTGTTAGATGAAATTCAAGAAAACTTGTTTGCAAAGGCTTTGCGTTATAGAAACGATAATATTACTACAGTAAATAATTTTGAGGAGTTTAAAGAGGCTTTAGAGCACAAAGGAGGGTTTATTTCTGCACATTGGGATGGAACTTCTGAAACGGAAGAAGAAATTAAGAACCTTACCAAAGCAACCATTCGATGTATTCCATTAGATGCAAAAGAAGAGGAGGGAGTTTGTGTTTTTTCAGGTAATAAATCAAATAAAAGGGTATTGTTTGCAAAAGCGTATTAATTTTTTCAAAAAAAAGAAAAAAGTTCTTGCAGAGTTTAAAAATAGTATTATTTTTGCACTCGTTTTACAAAGTAAAGCAACTTTCTGGCCCGTTCGTCTATCGGCTAGGACGCCAGGTTTTCATCCTGGTAAGAGGGGTTCGATTCCCCTACGGGCTACTTAGTTTCATTTCTTTGAAATGAATTAACAATTAAATATAAGAAAATGGCAAATCATAAGTCAGCTTTAAAGAGAATTAGAAGTAACGAGGCAAAGCACCTTAGAAATAAATACCAGCACAAAACAACACGTAATGCTATAAAAAGCTTGCGTAATGCTGAGAACAAAAAGGACGCTGAAGCTCAGTTGCCTGTAGTAGTTTCTATGATTGATAAATTAGCTAAGAAAAATATTATTCACAATAATAAAGCTTCTAATTTAAAATCAAAGTTAACCAATTTGGTAGCAAGCTTGTAAAAAAGTAATATTTTGTAATATTGTAAAGACAGTTATTTTTAACTGTCTTTTTTTTATGCTTTTATTTACCATTCGTAAATCCTATCTGCGTCTAAGCGAATAAGTATAAATAGTAAAAGTGTAAAGCCCCAAAGTGATGAGCCTCCATAACTAAAGAAAGGTAACGGGATGCCAATTGTAGGTAACAAACCAATTACCATACCAATGTTTATGGTAAAATGAAAGAAAAATATAGCAACAGTTGCATAGGCGTATACTTTGCTAAAGATAGATTTCTGCCTTTCAGCAATATATAGTAAACGCATTAAAAAGGTTACAAATAAGATAACCACCAAACTGCTGCCCAAAAAGCCCCATTCTTCGCCTACAGTACTAAAAATATAATCGGTTTCTTGTTCGGGTACAAAATCACCTTGTGTTCTATCTCCTTGTAAAAACCCCTTACCCAAAAAGCCTCCTGAACCAATGGTAATAACTGATTGAGCTGTGTTATATCCAATACCTTGATCGTCAATATTTTTTCCTAAAACAATATTAAATCTATCTCTATGTCTTTGTTCAAATACATTATTAAAAACAAAATCTACACTAAAAATATATAATCCTGTAAAAAGATATACCAGTAAAAACTTCATCCAATTATGGCGAAAGAACTTTTTATTTTTATAATTGAGGTAAATAAAGAACCCAGAAATTAAAATAAAAACGGCTATTAAGGTGTATTGAAATCCAAAGTATAGTGTAACAACAAATAGGACCATAGCTATAAAAGCAAACAATAAAAAATATGAAGGCAAGCCAAAACGGTATAGTACTAAAATTAAGGAGCCATAAACCAAAGCCGATCCTGGATCGGGTTGTAAGGTAATTAATATGGCTGGTAACATTAATATGCCAAACGATTTTAATTGATTGGCTGGTTTTCGTAAATCTTGGTTTAGTTCGTTTAATAAATTTGCAATGGCAAGAGCGGTAGCTGTTTTGGCAAACTCTGAGGGTTGTAGTCCAAAAGCACCAAAATTATACCAAGAAGTGGCTCCATTTATATTTTTACCAAATATAAACAATCCGATAAGGGATAAAATAGAAAGGATATAAAAGACGCCTGAAAAGTTTTCGTAAAACTTTTTATCTATTGCCAAAATAATTATAATGAGTACCGCACTAAGTAAAATCCAAAGTAATTGTTTTCCGTATTTTGTGCTCAAATCAAAAATACCCTGTTGCTCTTCTGAGTAGGATGCAGTATATATAGAAATCCACCCTAAAAAGATAAAAACCAAGTAGTAAAGTATGAGTATCCAGTCTACTCCTTTGAATATATTATTCTTCCTTTTCCGCAATGTAATTTTCTATTTCTAGTTGTTTGTTGTATTCTTCTTCTAGGCTACCGTTGAACATACGGTTTTCAAGAGCTGTTCTTTCAACATCTCCTTTAATATATTTTTCAATCATTAAACTTGCAATTGGGGCGGCCCATCTTGAGCCCCAATATCCATTCTCTACAAATACTGCTATGGCTATTTTTGGGTTTATTCTTGGTGCAAAGGCAATAAAGGTAGAATGGTCTGTAAATTGTACTCTTTTTCCATTTACGCGTACAAAATTTTCTGCGGTACCTGTTTTTCCACAAATTTCAATATCTTTTATTCGAGAGGCTCTAGCGGTTCCTTTTTCAAATACATTTAGCATACCTTCAATTACAGGTTCAAAATTTTCTGCGTCAATGGTAGTATAAACTGGTTTGGTGTACTTTTCATTTTGATTGATACTATCTCCTACTTTTTTAAGGATATGAGGCTTGTAGTAATATCCTCTATTCGCAATGGCAGCAGTCATATTTGCCAATTGAATTGGAGTGGTCAAAACTTCACCTTGTCCAATAGCATTTGATATGGTAGTAATCGCTTTCCATCTTCCATTAGGGTAGGCTCTGTTGTAATAAGCGGCATCTGGAATTAATCCTCTTTTTCCTGCTGGTAAGTCGTAACCTAGAAAGTTTCCTAAACCAAAACTTTTTACGTGGTTGCTCCAAACATCCATACCTTTAGATGGGCTATCATATTTTTCTATGGTTTTTCTATAAACGTTAGAAAAATAAGTATTGCAAGAGCGGTAAATTCCTGTATTTAAACTAATAGGAGATCCAACAATACCGCAGTGGCATTTCATAAAAGCGCCTCTGCCATAGCGATAGCCATGGTAGCAACTAAACCCTGTTTTTGGTGTAACAACTCCTTCTTGTAAAGCAACTAAGGCATTGATTAATTTAAAAGGAGAGCCAGGCGGGTATTGGGCTTGTAAACTCCTGTCAAGCATAGGTTTTTTGATGGTATCATTAAATAGCAATACAGAATTTTTCGAACGTTGCCTACCCACCATCATGTTAGGATTATAGCCAGGAGTGGTTACCAATGCAAGAATTTCACCTGAGCTTGGTTCAATAGCAACAATACCTCCTCTTTTATTTTGCATCAGCTGCTCAGTGTACATTTGCAATTCTACATCAATGGTTAAGGATATGTCTTGTCCAGGCTCTGATATGGTATCGTAAATTCCATCTTTATAGGCACCAATCTCTTTATTGAATCTGTTTTTTTGCACAAATTTCACCCCTTTTTTTCCTCTTAAAACATCTTCATATTGTTTTTCTACTCCCATATAACCCACTAATTCTCCTAATTGATAGTAGCTACTTTTAAGTAAGGTGTTCTGGGTTACTTCACTAATATACCCTAAAACATTTGAAGAAGTATTTAAGGGATAAGAGCGTAAAAATCTTTTTTGAATATAGAAGCCTTTGTACTTGTACATTTTTTCTTGTAAAAAGGCATAATCTTCTTTAGAAAGTTGTGCCAAGAAAATAGATGGAATTCTAGGAGAGTAATGTTTGGCTCGTTGGTAGTATTTTTTAAAATCGGCTTTGGTAATTTTTAATAAATCACAAAATTCAATTGTATCTAATGGTTCTACATCTTTTGGGATAACCATTACATCGTAAGAGCTTTGATTTGCAACTAGTAATTTGCCATTTCTATCGTAAATGTAACCTCTATCTGGATAGTCGTATTTTGTAGTTACCGCAGAGTTATTTAAGGGATTTTGTTTGTATTTATCGTTTATTACCTGTACGTAAAACAATCTGGCAATATAGACAAGCCCCACAAATAAAATTAAAAAATAAAGTAATGATTTTCTAGGCATTTTTATTTTTTTCTAACCACAAAGGTATAGCTAATTAAAACCAAAATTATAGTAAAAACGCTAGTTAAAACTGTTTTTAGTAAAATAATTCCCATATTATCCCATTTAAAATATTCCAACCCAAATACTACAAAATGATGCATAAAAGTAAGTACTGCGATAAAGGATAAAAATTTAAAAAAAGGGAGTTTACGTATTGCAATACCGTTATAATCAATATCTCTTTTACCAATAATACTTTTTAAAACAGGTATTCTTGCAAAGGCAATAAAAAGAGTTGCTGCCGCATTTACACCTCCTGTATTTGTAAAAAAATCAATACTTAAACCTAGTAAAAATGCAAGCAGAAGAAGTGTGCTGTCTAATTTTTTTATAGGATATAAAAATATAAATAAGATATATAAAAACGGATTGATATAACCTAGAAAATTGATATTGTTCAATACTAAGATTTGCAATAAAACCAAACCAATAAATAAAAAGGCTGTATTTATATGTTCTCTATTCATTAGAAGTTCTTTTTTCCAAATTTTTAATTTCTAATTTGTCAAAATTGGTAATCACTTGTACAAAACCAATAGAACTCATATCATTAAACAAGCTAATATTAATGTACTCGTAATTGTTATTAATGGTTTTAAAATCTTTCACCACCCCAACGGGTACACCCTCTGGAAAAATAGTGGATTTCCCTCCTGTAATAATCGTGTCTCCCACTTGTACATTGGCTTGTATGGGCAAATCAATCAACTGAACGGTATTGTAATCTTCGTTATTCCACTGTAAACTCCCAAAATGATTGCTCTTTTTTAATTTTACATTAATACGAGAGTTTACATTTAAAATGGATAAAACAGTTGTATATCTATTGCCAATATTTTTAGTAATACCAATAATACCTTTGCTATTTATCACACCTAAATCGCTGGTAATACCATTTTTTGATCCTTTGTCTATGGTAAGGTAGTTGTTGTTTTTTCGGTATTCATTATTGATTACCTTAGCGGAGGTATAATTGTATTTTTGGTAATAGTTAATAGTGTCGATTTGAGTTGAATCACTTAATACCCCTGTTTTTAGTTGTAAGTTCAATAGATTTTTTAAATGCACATTTTCTTCAGAAAGACGTTTATTTTCCTCCTTTAGTAATAGGAATTCTTTAAAATTATTCATTTTATTGTAAATTCCTCCTGTTAAAAAATTTGCCGAACTCACAAACTTACTTTTGTGGTAAGAGTGACTTTGAATGGTAAATAAAATAGCAAAACCCTCTAGCAACAAAAAAAGTAGAATATATTTATTCTTAAAAAGAAATGAAATAATTTGTTGCATATCAAAATATTGATTTTACTATTTCATCAAAACACTTTTATATTTTTCTATGTCTTTTAAGGCAGTACCAGTACCTCTTACAACAGCTCTTAATGGATCTTCGGCAACATAAACTGGCAAATCTGTTTTACGAGAAAGTCTTTTGTCTAATCCTCTAAGCATAGAGCCGCCTCCTGCAAGGTAAATTCCGGTGTTATAAATATCAGCAGCCAATTCAGGTGGAGTTTGTGATAGGGTTTCCATCACGGCATCTTCAATTCTCAAAATGGATTTTTCTAAGGCCTTTGCTATTTCACGGTATGAAATTTCAATTTGTTTCGGTTTACCACTTAATAAATCTCTACCCTGAATAGACATATCCTCAGGCGGATTGTCTAAATTTTCGTTAGCCGAACCTATTTGTTTTTTGATGTTCTCTGCAGTGGTATCACCAACATATAAATTGTGTTGGGTACGCATATACCTGGCAATATCATTGGTAAATACATCTCCCGCTACTTTTACCGATTTGTCACAAACAATTCCGCTTAAAGCGATAACCGCAATCTCTGTAGTACCACCACCTATATCAATAATCATGTTCCCTTTAGGCTGCATTATATCAATACCAATACCAATTGCAGCTGCCATTGGTTCGTAAATTAAATAAATTTCTTTGGCATTCATTTGCTCTGCAGAATCGCGAACGGCACGTTTTTCTACCTCGGTAATACCGGAAGGAATACAAATAACCATTCGTAATGAAGGTCGGAAAAATCGTTTTTTAATGGTTGGAATTTCTTTGATAAACTCTCGAATCATATGTTCGGAAGCTTCAAAATCGGCAATAACGCCATCCTTTAACGGACGGATGGTTTTGATATTTTCATGGGTTTTTCCTTGCATTAAATTGGCTTTGTGACCAATAGCAATTATTTTTTTAGAAGTACGATCCATTGCTACAATGGAAGGACTATCTACTACCACTTTTCCTTTATGAATGATCAATGTATTGGCTGTACCAAGATCGATAGCAACCTCCTCAGTCATAAAATCGAAAAACCCCATAAATATAAAATTGTTAAATGTTATTATTGCGAATTGGACAAATGTAATAAATTTCCAATTCATTATACAAATGATTTCAAATAGTTTAGGCTACTTGAAATCATCGTTAAAAATAATATTTTTGTCTAAAATGAGGGTAGTTTCGTATTGCAAATATACAACTAATGTTTAAAATGTCGAGTACCTGTAAATACCATAGAAATATGGTTCTCATTACAGTAATCTATAGATAGCTGATCTTTAATCGATCCACCTGGTTGAATTACCGATGTAATCCCTGCATTTTTAGCAATTTCTACACAGTCTGGAAAAGGAAAAAAGGCGTCGCTCGCCATTACCGCACCATTCAAATCAAAGTTGAAAGATTGCGCTTTATGAATGGCTTGATTCAATGCATCCACTCTGCTAGTTTGCCCAGTACCACTTGCCAAAAGTTGGTTGTTTTTTACCAAAACAATGGTATTTGATTTGGTGTGTTTGCAAATTTTAGAAGCAAATATCAAATCGTTTATTTCGCTTTCCGTTGGCTGTTTATTTGTTGCATTTTGCAAATCTTCTACGCCATCTGTTTTGTTGTCCTTATCTTGTACTAAAACACCATTTAAACAAGTTCTAACTGTAGTTTGAGGGAGTGCAACATTGTTTAATATTAACAAGATTCTATTCTTTTTTCCTTTTAAAATAGCAAGTGCTTCATCAGAAAAGGAAGGGGCAATTACCACTTCACAAAATAGATTGTGAATTTCTTCGGCCGTAGCTTTATCAATCTCTCTATTGCAGATTAAAATCCCGCCAAAAGCGGAAACTGGATCACCAGCTAAAGCATCTACATAGGCTTGGTGTAAAGTTGGTCTTGTGGCAAAACCGCAGGCATTGTTGTGTTTTAAAATAGCAAAGGTTGGTGCATCGTTTTTAAATTCATTGATTAGGTTTACGGCTGCATCCACATCTAATAAATTATTATAACTCAGTTCTTTGCCGTGTAGTTTGGTAAACATTTGGTCAAAGTTTCCAAAAAAGAAACCTCTCTGGTGTGGGTTTTCTCCATAGCGTAAAACTTTACCATTGGTTTCGCTAATTTTTAAAGCAGCCTCTTCATGATTTTTATTAAAGTAATTAAAAATGGCAGTGTCATAATGCGAAGAAACATTAAAGGCTTTTCCTGCAAATCTTTTCCTATCAGTTAAACTTAAAATACCTTCATTCTCATTTAATAATCCTAAAAACTCTTGGTATTGATCCATGGAGGAAACACAAATTACATCTTTAAAATTTTTGGCAGCTGCACGGATTAAAGAAATTCCGCCAATGTCAATTTTTTCAATAATATCTTGTTCATTTGCACCACTTGCAACGGTTTTTTCAAAAGGATATAAATCAACAATTACAATATCAATTTCTGGAATTGTATATTCTTTTAACTGAGCAACATCTCCTTCGTGGTCTCTTCTGCTTAAAATCCCACCAAAAACTTTGGGGTGCAAGGTTTTTACCCTACCTCCTAAAATAGATGGGTAGGAAGTTAAATCTTCTACAGGAATGACATCAATCTGTAAATCTTTGATAAATTTTTCAGTTCCACCAGTTGAATAGATGGTTACTCCTAAATCATTTAATTTTTTTACAATTGGTCCTAATCCATCTTTGTGGAATACAGAAATTAACGCCGATTTTACTTTTTTGTCTGTGCTCATGATATTGCTTTGAAATAAGCTGCAAAACTACTAAAAAAACACATAGTTGACACAACCTAAAAATCAAATAATTGTCATTTATTTATTTTAGTTAGATAGACTCTTAAAAATAGATACTATAGATGAAATGATATACTCTATCCCAATAGAAATCACAATAAAACCAATAATTCTTGATAAGGCATTTATGCCAGATGCACCTAAGAATTTTACAATAAAGTGAGCACTTCTTAAAATAGAAAAAACAATAACACTTATCAGTATTAAAGCAATTATAATAACAATACAGTTTAATGAAGTTGTAAATTCTTGTCTGTAAGTAATGAGTAAAGAAATTGTTCCAGGCCCTGCTAACATAGGTATTGCTAAGGGAGTTAGAGCAATGTCTGATCTAGAAGATGCATCATTTTTTACTTTTTTTCTCATGCCCTTATGTTCACTAAAGGTTCCGGTTAAGAGGGCAAACCCAGAAGAAACAATAATCAAACCTCCAGCAATTTTTAAAGCGTTGATGCTGATACCAAAGAAACTCAAAATAAAACTTCCTAAAAAGAAGGCTGTAATTAAAATAATAAAAGTATTAATGGCAGTCCATTTCGCTGTTTTTTTAATTTCTTTTAGGCTGTGCTCTTTGGTTAAACTTACAAATATGGGAACTGTTCCTAATGGGTTCATTACTGAGAAAATTGCCGTAAACGCAATAAAAAATAATTCCATGCTTTTTTTTTGACAAATGTATTTCTTCAAATAATCGAAAAAGTTACCGTTGGTTTAAGTTATCTTTATCTTTAGATATTTTTTTAAGGGTAATTTATGCAGCAAATTAAATTAGGGTTAAAAGAAAACTGGAAACAATTTTCTATGTTGGTTATTCTCAACATGTTTGTAGG
>JAUIAA010000062.1 GCA_030425715.1 Bacteroidia bacterium
GCTATGGCAATGTACAATATTGACTCTTCTATCTACGGTTTTGCTCGTTCAAGTTTTAACCAAGCTCTAACTAAAGGTTGGCCATTATACATGAGTACTAAAAATACTATTTTAAAAGCTTATGATGGTAGGTTTAAAGATATTTTTCAAGAGGTATATGAAAATGAATTTAAAGATAAATTTGCCGAAGCTGGAATTACCTACGAACACAGATTAATTGATGATATGGTAGCCTCTGCTATGAAATGGAGTGGCGGCTTTGTTTGGGCTTGTAAAAATTATGATGGAGATGTGCAATCGGATACGGTAGCTCAAGGGTTTGGATCTTTAGGTTTGATGACATCTGTTTTGGTAACACCAGATGGAAAAACATTAGAGGCTGAGGCTGCACACGGTACCGTAACACGTCACTATCGTGAACACCAAAAAGGTAATGCAACTTCTACCAATCCGTTAGCATCTATTTTTGCATGGACAAGAGGGTTAGAACACAGAGGGAAATTAGACAATAACCAAGCGTTAATCAATTTCTGTCATGCTTTAGAAAAAGTTTGTATTGATACGGTTGAAGGCGGAAAGATGACTAAAGATTTAGCTCTTTTAATCCACAAAGAAAATATGACCACCGATAATTATTTGAATACACAAGATTTTTTAAATGAATTGAAAATAAATTTAGACAAAGCATTGGCTTAATCTAAATTCAAGTAATTTTAAACTTCTATAAGTTTCTAAACACCAAGAAATTTATAGAAGTTTTTTTATGCTTTTATTTCACAAAACTTATAACTAACTTCGTTTGGCAAAACCAATGCAATGAGCAGTTCTATAAAAAAGAAATCTAAATCGGAAAATATCAGTGTTAAAAATGGTGCCAAATACTTAGCTATTGCACTACCGTTAATGTTTTTAGCCCCTGTAATTATTACCATTGGGTTTAAAGCCATTGCAAAAAGTAATGCTTATTTTTTACTTATTATTGGGTGTGTTTTAGCCGTAATTACCATTGCTTTGGTAACTCAGGGAATTCGAATTATTCTAAAAGCCATGTTCAATTCATGAGAATAAAAATTGCGTGGACTAAGTTAAGTCAATGGGAACATTGGCCTACTTTTATGTTTTATGTTCCGCTAATCCCTTATTATCTTTGGAAAGCAATAAAAGCAGGAAACCCTGTGTATTATTTAGCTACAAACCCTGGTATTTTATATTCGGGTAATGGTTCCGAATCAAAATTTAAAACCTTAGCCTTAATTCCAGATAATTTTAAACCAAAAAGTATATTAATTCTTAAAGAAACATCTTTTAAAAGTGTTGTAGCAGCACTGGCAAAAAAGGGCTTACAATACCCCATTATTGCAAAACCAGATATAGGTTTTAGAGGCTATTTGGTAAAAAAAATAGAATCGGAAGCAGCACTAAATAAGTACTTTAATTGCATAGAAACCAATATCATTTTACAAGAATTTATAAGTTATGAAAACGAAATAGGCGTTTTTTACCATAAAATACCTGGCGAAGAAAAAGGTAAAATTACCTCTATTACTTTAAAAAAATATTCCACCATTATAGGAGATGGGAAAAATACTTTACACCATTTAATTTTAAATGACGAAAGAGCATTTTTATACTACAATTTGATGAAAAGCATCCATCAAAAAGATATGCATAAAGTTGTTCCTAAAAACAAAAAAGTAGTACTTAGTGTTATAGGAAACCATTCTAAAGGAACTGAATTTATCAATGGCAACCAGTTAATTAATAATGCTTTAGAAAACACATTTCAAACGATATGTAATGATATCAAGGGTTGGAATTATGGGCGAATTGACCTAAAATACAATTCTATTGAAGAACTAGAAAAAGGCAAGAATTTTACCATTATAGAAATTAACGGAATTATATCTGAACCGACTCATATTTACGACCCTTCGAATGGTGCGAGTTATTTTGATGCGCTCAAATCTATTAAAAAACATTGGGAGATTATGGATACGATAGCTCTAAAAAATCATCGGAATTTTGGTGTGCCTTATCCTAAATTAAAACCCTATTTATTAAATATGCTCGCCTTGAGAAAACATGCCAAAATGCTTAAAAAATTAAATAAAATTTAAGCACTCATATTGGTATTTCGTGGGGTAGTAGGATTATATCCAAAATCCTCATCTGGCAATTGAATATTCAACTGATTGATAATATACCCAATACTTGCAAAATGATGTATGGCGTGGCTATGCGCTTGAATTAACACCGAAGCCAAAGTATAGTTTGCCGTTACCACTCCATTGCCCAAATCATCACTCACTTGTACAATACGGTCTAAATTTACAGTTTCAAGTGCTTGTAAGTTTTGAATGGTTGTTTCAAAATAATACAAACCAGAAGCAACTTTGTTTTCAGCAACTACATTTCTTTTTCTAGCAGTTAAATCAATTTTACCACCGTGTAAACCATCTGTTATACAATCAAACACATCTAAAATATGACGCATATGCACCCCAATACTAGAATGATAGGGCGCTACAGATTTGTCGCAATACTGTGCATCATCTATAGAATTTAGGAGCTTTATACCTCTTTCTAAGTTTTGGATAATTGTTGGAATCATTAATTTTTTTGATGTTTTGACGCTAATATAATAATATAATTACTTTATTAAATTAATTAGCGCTAAAATTCCGAGTACTAGAAATAAAACACTTAATATATAGTTGATGTTTCTGGCAATAAACTGTGCTTTATTTTCGATCCATTCTGCAAATGAAATATACACCAAAAACAATACAAAAGCGCCAAAAGATGCTCCCAATACAAAAACATTAATCCAAGGTTGTTGCATGATTAACCATTCTTTCTTTTCAAGAAATGCACTCATAAAAAAATAAAAAGGAATGGCTAACATATTCATGGTAGAGAGTAGTATTCCAATAAAAAAATAATTCCCTTTTCTACTATTGGAATTATTATTCTTTACCTTTTTTCTAGCTTGCATAAAAAACACCAAAGACATGGCAAAAAGTACAAAAATACCAGCCTGACTCAACCATTCTAAAATTTCTGGATTTTTGATAAAATACTTGGCAAATTCTAGAGCAATATAAGCCTGTGGTATCACTACCAAAGCAGCACCTATTGAAAATAAAAGTGCCGTTTTCTTATCCTTTTGAATTTTAGTTCTTACCGCTGTCATGTTTAGCATACCTGGTGGTACTAACCCAATAAATGCCATGGTAAAACCCAAACTAAAATGTAAGATATATTGCATAAAAAATATTGTTTGCCAAAAGTAACAATCTTTTAATTAAATATTTTGATTTAAAAATTATTTAATGTTTTGATAAAGCCATCTGAAACCCTACCGTAGTTTTCTCTCAACTTATACGATCTAATTTCCCCAATGGGAAAATAATTATATAAGCATGATAACTCGTTATCCTATAGCTTTTAAGCTTGCAATGTGCTGCTTTCACCCTTAATTAAAGCATTATTAAACTGAAATTTAATAGTTAGAAATATTTCTTAACCAACCGATTAATCTCATGAGACAATTGCAATTTTACAATAACAAGTCCAAATATTGCAGTGATTAAAACACTTTTAATAATTACATTAAGGTAGGGTGATAAACCAAAGGAAATAAAGGAGAATACGATATACAAAAGCAAAATTAATCCAACAATTTTCAAACTATTTGCCGAATAGGGTTGTAATTGCATTTTGTATTGGATATAGATTATTTTAATGATTCCAAAAATAACTACTACCAAAAAAGTTGCAAGAGCTGCTCCATTAATACCAAAATATTCAATCATAATTCTATTCAACACAATCACACTTACTGCCATTGCAATTGATAAATAAAAAAATACTTTATAGTATTTTGAATTGGTAAGAATGGCTCCATTTGTACCTAAAGAGAGCTTAAACAATTCTGATAAGGAAATGATTAAAACAATAGGAATACCTACCATATATTCTGGTTTATCAATAATTTGGTATACATCTTGAATATTTAAATTAATGAGTAAAAAGAGTAAACCTCCACCAATTAATAACATATCTGAGCTTTTTTTATACAAAAAACCTACCTCCTTTATATTATTATCATTCAATTCTTTAGCAGTGATTGGGTTGATGATTTGTTGCATGGCCCTTGACGGAATTGCAATAACAGATGCAATATATACGCCAACAGAATAATAAGCTACTTGTGCAATTTTTTCTAATTGCGGAATCATAAACTTATCTATTTCTAACAAAATACTACCTGCAGATCCAGCAAGAATAATATAAAATGAAAAAGACAAGATTTCTTTAATATTCTTTGGTAAACTAAATTTTTGAAAGGATGGAAAATATAAACTATATGCGTATAATTTTATAATTACTAACCTTAAAAAATACACTACAACCAATGCGTAAATAAATTGATCGCTGTTAATCACACCAAAGTGGAGTAAAAACAATAAGCCCATTACACAAACTCGGGCAAATACTTCGCGAATAAAATTACCAAAAACCGATTTCATCTGTACTTTACTCCAAGCATAAAACACTTCAAAATATCCCATAAAAATGGCAATGATAAAAATCAAATAAGTGTATTTTTTTATGATGATATTCTCTCTAGAAAGGGATTCAGCTATAAAATTGTAAAAAAATGTAGATAGAAAAGCCAGCGGTATTATAATTAACAATGGCAAAAAAATTGCTGTAATTAAAAAATTATCACGTTCTGTTTTATTTTTATAGGAAGTAAAAAATTTGATAATGGTATGTTGCATTCCAAAAACCAAAAGAGGCATTACTATATTGGCAGCCGACAATAAAAATGTGACCAATCCAAAATAATCTGCTTCTAAAAAATGAGTGTATAAAAAAAGTACGTTAATCCCTCCAATGGCAAAACCCAAAAATATAATAAGGGTATTTTTAAACGATTGCTGTGCTACAATACCCATTATTTATTTTCTTGAATTAGCTTATTAGACAGGTGATTAAATCTTAAAAATAATAGTATTGCCGAGGTAGTTAGCCCTCCTAACAAACCAATCCATATACCTTGCGAACCAAGACCTGCCATTTTTCCTAAATAATACGATAATGGAAACCCCACCACCCAATAGGCGATAAATGTTAAAAATGTTGGAATTTTCACATCTTGCATTCCGCGTAATGCACCTAAAACCACCACTTGAAATCCGTCAGATAATTGAAAAATTCCTGCAATCAACAATAAAGATGCTGCGGTTGAAATTACCAGTTCATGCTCAATATAAATAGTTGGCAACCAATTTTTAAGTACAAAAAAACCAATTGCAAAGAAAAATTCAATGATAAATACTTGTAAAAAAATAGAAAAACTAATGCGTCGTAAATCGGTAAAGTTTTGTAATCCTTTTTGGTTCCCTACCCTAATAGTTGCGGTTACCCCTAATCCTACAGCAATCATAAAGGTCATGGAGGATAAGTTCAAGGCAATCTGATTTGCCGCTTGATCAATGGTTCCTAAAGTTCCTGCCAGCCATATAGCCGCAGTAAACACACCTACCTCAAAAAGCATTTGCATGGCTGTTGGAAAGCCTAGGTTTATAATTTTTGTAAATATTTTTTTTTGAATTTCTTGCCATTTTAATTTTACAAAAAATGCTTTGAATTTTTCTTTTTTTCTTAAAATCCAAATGATAAAAATAAGCATGGCAAACCTTGAAAATAAGGTGCCTATTGCAGCGCCTTCTAATTCTAACCGTGGAAAAATCCAAATACCATAAATCAATAAAAAATTTAATACCACATTTACCACATTGGCAATAACGGTGGCATACATGCCGTATTTGGTTTGCGATAGTCCATCTGTAAATTGCTTAAAAGCTTGAAATATCATCAAAGGAATCATAGAAAAGGCTACAATTTCAAGGTAAGGTATTGCCAATGCTACCACTTCTGGTGGCTGATTCATATATTTCATAATTGGCATGGCAAGAACCAATATCAAAAACATGGCAACGCCTAAAGCAGTACATAAAATCAATCCATGTTGGAATATATTTCTACCTTTTTCTAAATCGCCTTCTCCATCTGCCTCGGCAATTAAAGGCGTAATAGCCAAAGAGAATCCTATTCCTAAAGAAAAAGCAATAAAAACAAAACTATTCCCAAGCGAAACGGCTGCCAAAGGGGCTGCTCCTAATCTTCCAACCATTATATTATCTGCCAATCCCACCACTATATGTCCTAAATGACCAATCATTACAGGGAATGCTAGTTTAAGGTTGTATTTAAATTCAGATGTATATTGAGATAAATTCAATTATGGTATTTTTATTTAAGTTTACAAATTTAATTTTTTAAGAAAGCAAATTAGAAAATTGTTTGATTATTATTTGACAACTCTTTTTTTTAACTCCAATAGATATTGTTATGAATTATGAATCAATTTCATACCTTTACCACCAATTTTTATATCAAAAAAAACAATTTAAAATTTATTATTAAAATGGAAATTACCACAAGCGAAATTCTAGACAAAATTTCAGATTTAACCCTTAATTATGGACCTAAATTATTGGGAGCTATTGTTGTATGGATCGTAGGGTCTATGATAATCAAAGGATTATTAAGTACATTTAACAAAGCCTTAGATAAAAGAAAAACCGATGAATCGTTAAAACCATTCTTAAAAAGTTTGGTAGGCATGTTACTCAAAGTATTACTGGTAATTAGTGTTTTAAGCATGTTAGGAGTAGAAATGACTTCATTTATTGCTATTTTGGGTGCCGCTGGTTTAGCAGTAGGTATGGCATTATCTGGCACGCTTCAAAACTTTGCTGGAGGAGTAATCATATTACTTTTCAAGCCTTTTAAGGTTGGTGACTTTATTGATGCTCAGGGTTATAAAGGTGTGGTAAAAGAAATTCAAATATTCAATACCATATTAACAGAGCTAGATAATAAAACGGTAATCATTCCTAATGGAGGCTTATCTACAGGGTCTATGGTGAATTATTCTACTGAACCAGAAAGAAGAGTAGATTGGACATTTGGCATTGGCTATGGTGATAGCATTGATCAAGCAAAAAATATTTTAGCAGATTTAATTGCTAAGGACAATCGTATATTAAAATCTCCAGAGCATTTTATCGCCGTTTCTGCCTTGGCGGATAGCTCGGTAAACTTTACCGTTAGAGCTTGGGTTAAAGCAGAAGATTATTGGGGTGTGTTTTTCGATATGAACGAAAATGTATACAACGCATTTAATGAAGCTGGTGTGAACATTCCTTTTCCACAAATGGATGTGCATGTACACAAAAATGCTTAATAATAAAATGATATAGTATTTTAATAAAAAAAGGGTTTCTTTTCGAAACCCTTTTTTATAACTCAAAACTCAAAATTAATCATGTATAGTAGCTAAAAATTAGTAGGCATAATTACTATCTAATTATAAACATAATTATTATTACTTTTTCAAAAGATTAATTTCTATAAAAATATTATAATATTTTACCAATATTTAATATTAAATATTCAATTTGTAGTATTATTTCAACACAATTATAATGATATTGACAAATCTACAATACCTTTAAATTCCTTTCTATAAATTGTTGGAGTAGCTTTTTTAGTTTTTTTAAAAATTCTATTGAAATTAGCTATATTGTTAAACCCACACTGAAACGCAATTTCACCAATAGTTAAATTCGTTTCTATTAATAATTTTGTAGCCACCCCAATTCTTAAATCATTTACATAAGCCACAAATGTCTTACCTACTCTTCTTTTAATAAACCTATTAAAAGTAATGGCACTCATATTTACTAAGGTTGAAATTTCTTCAAGACTAATTTTGCGTTGGTAATTTGCCATAACAAAATCATGCACTCTTTTTATTACAAAACTATTTTCAAAATCTTTTTTATTTGCAGGAGTTGAGGATAATAATGTTTGATTTTTTGATTCGGAAAGAATGCTAAGTATATGTATCAGTTCTAAATAGGAAGGAACTCCTCTCAATTCAGAAAGTTTATGCATTCTAGGAATAATTTTTTTACTTACCTTTTTAGAAAATAAAATACCGCGTGAAGATTGGTCAAGCATGGTTTTTATACCATTAAATAAATTTCTAGAAAGCATTTTTTCATCAAGCAAATCTCCTTGAAACTGCAAACATATTTCATGAATACTAGGGTCAGTACATTTATGCATTTCCCAGCCATGTACTAAATTAGAACCAACCAAAACAAGTTCAACTTCATCCGTTTCTCCAAGATGGTCGCCAATCACTCTTCGTACTCCTTTACCATTATAAATTAAATTCAATTCATATTCTGGGTGAAAATGAATTGGAAAATTAAAGCTATCAACAGGTCTGTTATACACAATAAAACAGTCTTCTGGTGAAAGTGCGGTAATTTCTCGGTGTACATTCAATTCCATATATCGCTAAATTTTGTGCTAAAGGTAAAAAAAATATCAATATTTGATAATTTAGTACAAGGTATATATTAACATTTATTTAATATTTGCAATGATTATAGATTTGTTGGGAGAAAATATGTAATAATCAATTAAATTACATGTATTATTCTGAAATATTTTTTAAATTCATTTCACTTCTTTTAAACAAGAACATCAGCTTACTCAACCAAAATTAACAACCAAAGCGATGCACTTCATTTAATGGAAAAATATTTTTAAAAGATATTTTTAGCCTACCAAATTTTTAACAAAACTTACAATTCAATTTATTAATCATTAATCATGAAACATTATTTATGAGAAAAATTTTTGCTTTTAGAAAATTGCTGTTTCTCGGGGTATTTATGTTTTGCGGCTATTCGTATGCCCAAACCATAACCGGAACAGTATCTGATGCCAATGGAGCATTACCTGGAGCTGCCGTAGTTAACAAAACTACAGGCAAAGGAGTAACTACCGATTTTGACGGGAATTATTCTATTGAAGCCAACACTGGTGAATCGTTAGAATTCAGCTTTGTTGGGATGACCTCACAAACTATTACTGTAGGGGCTTCTACCACTATTAACGTTACTTTAGTAGCAAGTGACAATACTCTTGATGAGGTAGTAGTAGTAGGTTACACCTCTCAAACAAGAGGAGACATTACTGGGTCAGTTGGCTCTGTAGATATGAGTGAAGCCATGAAAGTACCTGTTGCAAACGCTGCAGAGGCGTTGCAAGGTAGAGTTTCTGGGGTTACTGTAACTACAAATGCTGCCCCTGGAGCTGCTCCAAAAATTACAATACGTGGTTTTGG
>JAUIAA010000063.1 GCA_030425715.1 Bacteroidia bacterium
CTTCTACCATTTCTTCCATCGTATCAAACACTATATCTATAGGTATTTTATATTGTTTACACAGCCTTTCTGCCAAATCTCTATTTGGTTCCACTATTCCTACAATTTTAATATCACCAAAATCTTCTCGTCCTAAAATCCAATGCACATGGGCATGCGTTAACCCAACTACTCCAACTCGCAATGGTTCTCCTTGGTATAGGTATTTTTCTTCTTTATGGATACTATCTTTTTGTTCTATATTTTTCGTTAATTCATTTTTATTTCCATTACAAGAAATAAAAGCAAAACAAATCGAAATTAAAAAACAATATACACCAACTTTTATTTTACTCATTTTATTTATATTTTACTGTTTTTATCAAGATCTATTTTCCGAATAAGGCATTTTACGATTCACCTCATTAGAATAATCAATGAGGAATACTATTTAATATATCTATTTAATATAGGTACAGAAAAGATTAAAATATAACCAAAAACAAGTACATATTTTGTAATGTATTCATTATCTAATACATATAAGATAAAAATAGTAATACTTACTGCTATAAATAAATACTTTATGTAATGTAAGCGTTTCATTTTATTTAATTTTTACTGCTTTTTTTTCAAAATCTATTTTTCGTAAAAGCTGTTCTCTAACACCCTTTTCCCATTCCGATTTCAATATGCTTAAAACAATACTAGACCTTCTACCATTTGGACTGGCACAGTTGTTGCGCAGCACTCCCTCTTCGGTACATCCAATACTTTTCATAGCGGCGATACTTCGTTTGTTATTATGGTCTGCTCTAAATTCTACCCGTTCTATTTCCAAAGTTTCAAAAGCATATTTTAGAAGTAAAAATTTGCAATTCTTGTTCAATCCAGTACCTTGAAAATCTTTACCATACCAAGTGTAGCCCAATTGAATGGTGTTATGTGTTTTTTGATAATCATAAAACCTAGTACTCCCTGCTATTCTATTTTTTTGTTTATCAAACACCAAAAAAGGATAAGCTGTTTGCAAGGCTCTATCCTTTATAGCTTTTTGCATATACTTTTTTAAATGCTCTAAACCATTAGCGGGCTGTAAGGAATAAGTCCACAGCTCTGGCTCTTGCAATGAAAATGGTGTTAATAAATCAATATCTTCCATTTGCATGGGAAATAATTTTGCCACTTCATTTTCTAAAATAATATCCTTTGTAAAATCTAATGCAACCATATTATTAATTCTTTTTTTGCATAAACTGGGCTATTAATTTTTGATTTTCATCTTCGCTATTCGAAAAATTAGCAATAATTCTTTCTTGCTCTTCTTTCGTTTTGTTCTGGCTTAATTTTTCTTTTGCTTGTATTTCTGTAACCTCAATTTCAAAGGCAACAATACCTTTAACCATCTTTTGCTTATAGTCAACAGAAATCTCTTCCCATTGCTTTTTATAGGAAGGTTCAAAAGAATGAATTGAAGTTTCTAAAACCTTAAAAACATCCTGCTCCTCCTCAAGAATTTTTGCTTTTCCATAAACATGAACCGATAGATAATTCCAAGTTGGTACATTTTGTTTTTTACTATAAAATGATGGCGAAATATAACTATGTGGCTCGTTAAAAACTACCAATATTTCTTTATTCTCAATTGCTTTCCACTGTGGATTGGCTCGTGCAAAATGCGAAATTATGTAAATAGAATTTCCTCTCTTTTCTACCACAAAAGGTAAATGAGTGGCGCTTGGTTTATCATTATCAGCCGAAATAATCAATCCAAAATTAAAACGTTCTATAAAAGAAAGAATAGCTTCGTTATCTTTCCATTTATAATGATTGGGTATGTACATAAATTATGATTTCAACTCACAGCTTACCATCCATTGCATACCAAACTTATCGGTAAGCATTCCAAAATAAGAGCCCCAGAAAGTTTTTTCTAAAGCCATGGTAATTTTCCCTCCAACTGATAGAGCATTAAAAAGGCGTTCTGTTTCCTCTTCAGTATCGGTATTGATAGAAATAGAAAAATTATTACCATTTACAATTGGTGGACCAAATGCGCTAGAAGTATCGCTACCCATTAAAATAGTTTCCTTGCTTATTGGCAATGAAATGTGCATTATTTTGTTTTTATCTTCTTCTGCAACGGTATAATTTGGATTTTCTGGCATTTCACTAAACCTGCTTACATAAGGAAATTCACCTCCAAAAACAGATTGGTAAAACAGAAAAGCTGCTTCGCAGTTGCCATCAAAAGTCAAGTATGGATTAATAGTTGTCATGGTATTGAATTTTTGTTAGGTTTAAAATTACTAAAAAAATCCATCACCACTTAGCCCAGTAACTCATTTAATTCTAAATTATAATCAAATTGCAAATCTTCGTGAAGTAAATCTATTTTTTTTTGAATATACTTGGTTTGTGTTAAATAGATATTGTGTAGCCTTAGGTGGTTTTTCATGGAAGGTCTTAGGTTTTTTAATTCCTTACAGAAGTGTAACAACAATTCTATTTCTGTTTCCTTTTGCGAAGAATAACGTATGTACTTCTTGGTATCCGTTAAAATTTTACGCACACTTTTACGCATAAAAAAATAACTTTTTTTATTGATGTTTAAAAATTGTTCTGCTATTTGAGTTTTTACTTCTTCTACAAAAACTTCTTCATCAGAAGACTTAAATAACAAATAGCTTAGCAGCTCCTTATTCTCTTTTTTAAACCGGATTAATCGTTGACAAATTAGCATTAATTCATCATGTGAACTATGCTTTAATTCCTCTCTTATTTCTTTTGCAGTATAATTTTTCATCTCTACCCATTAAAAAATTGAATTAACCTACCTTCTATGGTACACTTTTTAAAATTGAATTTCTTTGCAATAAATTGTAAGGTTTTTTCTGTATACAAAAATACGTGGGTTGGATCATTTTTGTAATACCAAGTTTCAAAATCAGTATTTTTATCATACAATTCTGTCATGCAAAACAGTTTTCCGTTTGGCAATAATAGTTCTTTTAGTTTTTCAAATTCTTTATTAGGATGATAAAAGTGTTCCATCACCTCGCAGCAAACAATAAAATCATAAGATTGCTTTAAATTTTTAGGATTTGGGTAAAAAAAGGGGTCGTACAAATTTATAGAAAATCCTTTGTCTCGTAACATTTTGGCAATTACTGGCCCTGTTCCTGCTCCAAAGTCAAGTCCTTGAGCCGAAGGACTGAATTGCTTCAATACAGCTTCAACTATGGGAGACACAAATTTTTGATAACCCAAATCGTCTACATTGTTTTGATGTAATTGGTATCGCAATTTCTCTTCCTTAGGTGCCAATCTATCCGCTTGGTCTTTAAAAATACCAAAACAGTTGGTACATTGATAGGTTATAAAGTTTTTATCTCGGTAAAATTTAGGGGAATAGAAGTTACAAAGCGGACACTTTTCTTTCATAAAATTGGATATCGGACAAGATACAAAAAGCAATTAAACTTCCTTTCTATACTTTTTTTGCATTCCAAATAAAAAGTTGCGTAAAAATTGGTCTTTGCACATACGGTATTGACGATGACCTGGCTTTCTAAAAAAGGAACTCAATTCTGGTTTACTAATATACATATCCGCCAAATTAAATAGTTCTAAAATATCCGTATCTCTTAAATTCAAGGCAATCTTTAATTTTCGCAGAATAATGTTATTATTGAGTTTTTTCTCTGGATCTTGTTGTTCTCCCTCCTTTTTACCACGTTTTTCATTGATTAATCCGTTTAAAAAAACTGCCAATTGTATGTCTTCTAACTCTCTAAAATTCTCCTCTTCTTCCTTTTTTAACCAATCACTAACTTGTGCTCTAGTTACCTCGAATCCTCCAGAAGCAAAAAGGTGAATCATTTCACTATCGGTGTAATTAAAAGTATAGCGAATTTGCCTAAGAATAGTATTATTGGTCATTTAAATTTATTTTTTGAAGTAAGTTATTGCTTATTGATTTCTCCGAAAAAAGTTGATTTTACCCCCTTAACACCTGGTATTACTTTAAAAATTGATCCTGCTAAAGGGTATTTTCTCTTTTCTTCCTCGGTCATATCAACACTTGCAGTAGTGATATATAAAATGTCTAGATTTTCACCCCCAAAAGCACAGGACGTAATATTATGGGCTGGAACTTCAATTTTTGAAATCAATTTTCCAGATTGCGGATTAAATCGAGCAACTGCATTACCGTTCCACAACCCAACCCAAAGCATGTCGTCTTCGTCAATGGTCATTCCATCTGGAAAACCTAAGGAAGTTGGCACCTTCACAACAACTCTTTCGTTAGAAATTGTACTTGTATTTTTATCAAAGTCAAATGCCCGAATGTTTCCTGTTGGTGTATCAATATAATACATAATTTTGGCATCTCTTGTCCAAACTATACCATTGGATATAGTAATTTTGCCTAACATTTTGGTTGTTTTTCCAGAGGGTTCAATTTTATATAAACTTGCTCCCGGTTTATCCTGTTTTAAGGGCATGGATCCCACCCAAAGATTACCATTTGGGTCACACTTACCATCATTAAACCTGTTTTCTGGTTTATCAGCTTCTATATCAGAAAGCAGTTTTATTTTTCCGTCCGTGGTATCAATCAAATAAATGCCATCTTCTAGAGCAATTATTGCTGAATTATTTTCTGCGGGGACAACCGTTCCAATTCTTGAAGGAACCTCAAAAGTTTTATTTTGCTTTGTTTCTGGGTGATATATATGTAATTTCTTACCTTCAATATCTACCCAGTATAATTCTTGTGTTTTATAATTCCAAATAGCGCCTTCGCCGAGTTTCGATTCTATTTTATATTCCAATTGAACCACTGGCATTTTCTCTATTGCATTATCATTTGTTCTTTCTATTGTGAAATCACCCATAGACTTTCTCGTTTGCCCAAAATGTGGATGAGTTATTAATAAGATAAAAATTATGATACTGTATTTTTTTAACATTTTTTAAAACTACATTATTTACAGGTAATAAAAGTATTTCATTTACTCGTAGGGTATTTTGTGAATTCAAGTAAAAGTACGGCAGCTAAATTTAAAACACTTTCAGTGTCATTGATATCTTATCAGCCAAAATACTAATTAATTTAGCAATTGTTAAGAAATTCATTTGTTCAACTTCAACGTTCGCATTCCGTTTTTAAAGCCTCGTTCATTGCTTGGAAATCTTTTTTGGTAGCTCTTAAATTTTTTAGAAGAACAAAAAATCCGCTTAAATTTTCACCGTGAATTAATGAAGTTTTTTTATCATTTAAAGGAATGAGTTGAAAATAATGCTCGCTTACAAATTTACCTCTAAAAAAAGATTTTTGTTGCCATGCAAATTTTTCATTTTCATCAAGCGCAATGATTTTAACCGAAATTTTTTCTAATTCTCTCTTATTTTTATGCAAGCTTATTTTTAAACGCTTTCCTAATTTCCTTCTACCATCCACATGCTGTATATATGGGTTCCATTTTGGGTAATTGTCAAAATCTGTCAATACTTTCCAAACCTTTCCTACAGAAGCTTCTATTTCAATTTCAGTGCTTATGTTTCTCATTTAAATTGTTCATTGATTTAAAAATACAATGTACAAAAAAATAAATTCAAAAGATTAATGAATTTTCATAAACAATGTCTTGTACTGAAATATAGGTATTGGCTAATAATGACTTTATAAAGATAAAAATGCCCTCAAAAAGTGTTTAACTTTTTGGGGCACTTCAACATAGTAGTTTTAAATTTTATAAAAATATTATTAAGGTGATTGTGTTGATTAAACTAGCTCTACATACAAGCCTTCATCGGTTTTAGCAACCTTTACCAACTTATGTTTTGTCAAACCTTTTATTGTTTTATCCCACTTTTTATTACTCAATCCCGATTGGGTCTTTAAAGTGTTTAATTCCATTTTATCTACCTCCTGAATCAATTGTAACACTGCCTTCTCATCATCGTTTAAGGCAACGGTTGATGCTTTTTTCTCAGGTTTCATTTGCTCGCCATCCAATGGATCGCTTACTTCAGTGCTCGCGAATTCGCCCTTTTGAGGTCTCATTTGAGGGAAAAATAGCACTTCTTGGATGGAAGCATTATTGGTCATAAACATAACCAAACGGTCAATTCCAATGCCAATTCCACTTGTTGGTGGCATTCCATATTCTAAAGCTCTTACAAAATCAGTATCAATAAACATGGCTTCATCATCTCCTTTTTCAGATAGTTTTAACTGATCTTGAAAACGTTCTAATTGATCAATAGGATCATTTAATTCTGAATAGGCATTAGCCAATTCTTTACCATTTACCATCAATTCAAAACGTTCTGTCAATTCTGGGTTATCGCGGTGTTCTTTACAAAGCGGACTCATTTCTTTGGGATAATCGGTAATAAAAGTTGGCTGAATGTAATGGTGCTCACATTTTTCTCCAAAAAGCTCATCAATCAACTTTCCTTTTCCCATGGTTTCATCCACTTCTAAACCTAAATCTTTACAAACTTTTCGAAGCTCTACTTCATTCATTCCTGCAACATCTACACCTGTATGAATTTTTATTGCCTCTAAAATTGGTACTCTTGCATAAGGTGCTTTAAAACTTACTTGCTTGTCTCCAATTTGCACTTCCGAAGTTCCATTGGTATCTATGGCTACTTTTTCTAACAACTGCTCTGTCATTTCCATCATCCAGTTGTAGTCTTTATAAGCTACATATAATTCCATCACAGTAAATTCAGGGTTATGGGTTCTATCCATACCCTCATTTCTAAAGTCTTTTGCAAACTCATACACCGCTTCAAATCCACCAACTATCAATCGTTTTAAATACAGTTCATTGGCAATACGCATATACAAAGGCATATCCAAAGCATTGTGGTGCGTAATAAATGGTCTTGCAGCTGCCCCTCCTGGAATAGGTTGTAAAATTGGGGTTTCTACCTCTAAATAATTCCTTTCATTAAAAAATTGACGAATTGAATTGGTAATCTTGGTACGTTTGATAAAAGTATCTTTTACATGATCATTCACAATTAAATCAACATATCGCTGGCGGTATCTTAATTCTGGATCGCTAAACGCATCGTGTGCTTTTCCTTCTGCATCTACTTTTACAATTGGCAATGGCTTTAAAGCTTTGGACAAAATAGTAAGCTCAGAAACTTTAACAGAAATCTCTCCTACTTTGGTTTTAAAAACTTGTCCTTTTACCCCAATAATATCGCCAATGTCTAATAATTTTTTAAATACTTCATTGTACAAAGTCTTGTCTTCTGCTTTACAAATTTCATCTCTATTGATGTAAATTTGCATTCTACCACTAGCATCTTTTAACTCTGCAAAAGAAGCTTTACCCATAATTCTACGGCTCATAATTCTTCCTGCAAGAATCACTTCTTTCCCTTCTAATTCGTCAAACTTTTGTACCACGTCCTTTATCTTAGCTGTAGTTTTAAACTGATTTGCTGGATAAGGATTGATTCCTAAATTTCTAAGTTTTTGTAAACTTTCTCTTCGTACAATTTCTTGCTCTGACAATTGCATAGACATGGGCATTTAATATTTAAAAAATAGTGCGCAAAGATACAATCCTTTTTTTTAAAGAACCAATGTTTAATAGGGTATTGATTTTTTAAGCTGACTTTTTTTTATCAACTTTGCCATTCTATTTTAAAGAGTTGTAAGCTATGAGTTTTTGGCGTGTTATTTTATCGATTATTCTACCCCCACTTGCGGTTTTAGATAAGGGTTGTGGCTCTATATTAATTGTTTTTATTTTAACCCTTTGCGGATGGATTCCTAGTGTAATCGCTGCTTTAATCATTTTAAACAATCCAAAATACAACGCATGAATACTATCAAACTGCAAGATATTGGCAGAAAAGATTACCAAGCGGCTTGGGATTACCAAAATGGTTTATTTCAAGATATTATTGATATCAAGTTAAAAAACAGACATCGAGAAGTGCAAGTAAAAACTTCTAATTATTTGCTGTTTACCGAACACCCTCATGTGTACACTTTAGGCAAAAGCGGTGATTTGTCCAATTTATTACTCAATGAAAAGCAGTTAGCAAAGAAAGGCATTACTTTTATAAAAACAAACCGAGGCGGAGATATTACTTATCATGGGCCTGGACAAATTGTGGGTTATCCCATATTAAATTTAGAATTATTTAAGGCAGATATTCGCTGGTATATGCGTAGTTTGGAGCAGGTAATTATCAATACCATTGCCGAATACGGTTTAAAAGGAGAAAGAAGTGATGGAGAAACCGGAGTTTGGTTAGATGTTGGAACACCATTTGCCAGAAAAATTTGTGCTTTAGGCGTTCGTACTTCTCGTTGGGTTACCATGCATGGATTTGCCTTAAATGTAAATACAAATTTGGGTTATTTTGACCATATTATCCCCTGTGGCATTAGAGGCAAAAACGTGGCTTCTTTAGCGTTGGAACTTGGTCACGAAATTCCTATTGAAGAAGTGAAAGCCAAGATTTTAAAACATTTTTCAACGGTTTTCAACGCAGAGATAGGCTAGTCTTTAGTCAAAGTTAGAAAACAAAAAAGACAATTTCTAACTTTGATACCTCTTACAAATATATTAAGGCCTATTGTATCAATATGACATATTTTCAGTTCTAATATGACAATTTTTCTCTAGATTAACACTGCATTTTGATATATTAAGAATTTTTTAACATAAAATACGACAAATACAAATTTGGTATTTATTTTGCAGTAGGTATACCGAAATCCGAATAAAAAAGGATTTTCAGTTTGAAATAATGTTTTAATTAAAATTTAAATGCAAAGTTAGCTAAAACAGATCTAGGTTGTTGTGGTGTAATTGTAGACCAACCATTGTAATATTCTTCGTTAAAAGCATTATTCAATTTTAGTCCAACACGGTATTTGTTTGCGGCATAGTAAATAGAGGCATTAGCAACAAAATAGCTAGGTACTGAAAGGTTTCCTGACGGACTAGAGCTAGGGTTCATGATGTCGCGTTCGCTACCACCATTAAATCCGGCGCCAATACCAAATCCTTTAATGGCTCCAGTTTCAAAATGATAATCGGCCCAAAGGTTATAAAGTATGTCCGATCCTGCTTCTAGCGGACGTTCGCCAATGGCATCTGGGTTGTCCGATTTTGTTACTTCGCTATCGTTATAGCTGAAGCCTCCTCGTAAGTTTAATCCATTAACAGGGTTTGCGTTTACTTCTAGTTCAAAACCTTTACTTTTAACAGTACCATCTT
>JAUIAA010000064.1 GCA_030425715.1 Bacteroidia bacterium
TTCGGTTATATCTAATTTTTCTAAGTAGTAAATAAGCTCTTGTTCAAACCTATTTTCATCAATGGTTAACTTTAAATCGCTAACAGCTTTAAACAGTTTTTCTCTTACAGCATCTAGTCTATCTTGGTCTAAATCAACTACTTCATTTAAATTTTTTCGTATGGATTCAATTCTTGCAACAAAATCGGTTCTTAAAATTTCCCCTTCGTCCGTTCTAAATTTTTTAAATTGAACTATGGCATCGTCTATACAATTTTCAATCAAGCTCCATTCTGTTTCGTCTAATTCTTCTTTTTCTGTTTTTAAAACATCTGGCAAGCGCATGGCAATAGAAAGCGCATCTGAATTACTATCAATCTGTTGTAATTGTTGTATATAATTGGCAACAATTTCTTGGTTTATTTTTGTAGTATTTTCTTCAACCGTAGTTTCAATATAAAATGATAAATCTGCTTTTCCTCTACTAATTTCTTTGGCTAATTTTCTACGAATATTTACTTCTTTTTCACGATAAACAGAAGGGATTCTAGTATTTAAATCCAAATTTTTACTGTTTAATGATTTTAGCTCAATGGTTATTTTTTTGGAAGGCAGGTTTACCATAGACTTGCCATAACCCGTCATAGATTGTATCATTCTAATTTTTTAAAATTAGGCAAAGTTACACAATTTTATTCTGTTATTTTTTAAGAGTGATACTCCACTAAATCTAGTATCTTAAGCTTCTTCTTTGGGCTTAAGCGTTACCAAATAAACACCAAAAAAGATCAATACCGTTGCGGCAATTTTTATCATATTTAAGCTATCACTCCCAACAATTAAAGCGTAACTAGAAGCAATAACGGGTTGCAAATAAATAAAAATACTAAGAGTAGTTGGTTTTAATTTTCTAATCGCAAACAAATTAAACATATAGGCAATAAAAGTGGTAAATATTACCACAAAACCAATTCGTAGGGAAGCAAATAACGGTAAACTAGTCCAAGTAACCTCGGTAAATTCTTTCCATCCAAAAGGAATTACCAAAAATAATCCAAATAAATACATCCATTTGGCCAAAGTTAAAGGGTGGTATTTTTGCGATAGACTTTTAATTATGATTAAATACATGGCATAAGAACTTGCGTTTACCAAAATTAAAATATTGCCTAACGTACCATTACTTTCCAAATTTAATTTTTGTCCGTAAACAATAAGCATTACCGCGCCAAACATTCCAATAAAAATTCCAATAAGTTTGCGTTTGGTCGCTTTTTCTCCTAAAAAAATAGTAGCAAAAGTAAGTACAATAATAGGCGTGGTAGTCATAATTACCGAAGCACTTATTGGGCTAGTCATATTTAGTCCTTTAAAAAAGGCCAACATATTAAGTGCTACCCCAAAAATACTTGCCAAGAATATGTGCAAATAATCTTTCGTTACAATTTTTTCTTTTTTGATGAACAATCCTACAATCCAAAAAAGAATTGCTGCTCCTAAAACTCTAGCAACAATAAACCCAAAAGGTTTGATATAGGTTGGCATTACTTCTTTTGCCACCGTATAATTTACCCCATAAATTAATGCAACTATGGTAGCTAATAGCAATGCTATTTTTCTTGAACTCATAAAGCTTCTTTTTTATAGTCCTAAAAAAAAGAAACCACGAAAATTTTCGTGGTTTCTTTTACTAAGCTTTCGAAAATTTTATTGGTTATCGGCAAAATTTTTAGACACGGTTTCCCAGTTAATCACATTAAAAAATGCTTGGATATAATCAGGTCTACGGTTTTGGTAATTTAGGTAATAAGCATGTTCCCAAACATCTAAGCCTAAAATTGGGGTGCCACCACAACCAACGCCTGGCATTAATGGGTTATCTTGGTTTGGTGAAGAGCAAACTTCTACTTTTCCTCCTTTATGTACACACAACCATGCCCAACCTGAGCCAAACCTTGTAGCTGCTGCTTTTGCAAAAGCATCTTTAAACCCATCAAATGATCCGTATGCATCATTAATTGCATCAGCTAAAGCTCCTGAAGGCTCGCCACCACCGTTTGGCGACATCACTTCCCAAAAAAGACTGTGGTTATAAAAACCTCCACCGTTATTTCTAACAGCTCCGTTATTCATATCTAAATTGCCCAAAATATCTTCAATAGATTTTCCTTCTAAATCTGTTCCAGCAATTGCATTGTTTAAATTAGTGGTATAGCCATTATGGTGTTTGGTATGGTGAATTTCCATCGTTCTAGCATCAATATTTGGCTCTAAGGCATCGTAAGCATATGGTAACTTTGGTAATTGAAATGACATAATATAATTTTTAGTAGTTCTTAATAATTTTTATCAAATATACGGATTAATAAGAGTATTTTTTAACTTATCAAATAGAATATTACTATTTGCACATCATTAATATTTATAGAGTTATTTGGTTCGTAAATCGTGCAATTCTTTTGCTACAGCATTATGTGTAACCGTTTGCCCAGTAAACAACTTTACTATTTGTTTTTTTTCGTGCACATTTGCCTCCAATTGGTTTAATATATTCATCAAATGCATTTTCATATGTCCTTGTTGTATACCTGTAGTTGTCAATGCTTTTAGGGCAGCAAAATTTTGTGCCAATCCAGCTACAGCGATGATTTCCATTAATTCTTTTGCGTTAGGTTGTTGCAAAATTTCAAGCGACAACTTTGCCAAAGGGTGCAATTTGGTCAACCCGCCAACTGTACCTAAAGAAAGTGGTATTTCTATCCAGAAATGAAATTTACCATTCTCTATTTTAGCTTGTGTAAGGCTTTTGTATTTACCAGATTTTGAAGCATAAGCATGCGCCCCGGCTGCTACTGCTCTAAAGTCATTTCCAGTTGCCAAAACTACCGCATCAATTCCGTTCATAATGCCTTTATTGTGCGTAACCGCTCGGTAAGGTTCGGCATTAGCAATGGCAACTGCTTGTACAAATTTTTGCGCATAGTGGGAAGCGTTTTCTTCAAAAAAATCTTCAATAGCACAACTCACTTCAGCACGAACCAAACACTCTGGCACATAATTAGATAAAATACTCATCACAACTTCAATTCCTTCCGTTTCAAAAGCTTTTGCAATGGCTTCTAAACAAGAGTTGATAAAATTTGCACCCATACTATCGGCCGTTTCAAAGGTAACGTGCAGTTGATAGTAATGTTCTAGCTCAGTAGATTTATCTTTTAATTCTATATCTATTATCCCACCACCTCGCTTTTTCATATTTTGAGTAATCGCGTCGGTTGCAGCTATTAATTTTAATTTATTCGACTCAAAATAGGTTGATAAGTTTTCGAAATCTCCTGAGTACATAAAGTGAACTTGTCCAACTTTTGTTGTACCAATTACCTTGGCTTGAAACCCGCCACGTTTACTCCAAAACTTTGCCACCAAAGATGCAGCCGCGACCACAGAACTCTCTTCAATTGCCATAGGGATTGCGTAAGTTTTTCCATTGATTATAAAATTTGGTGCAATGGCATACGGAACATAAAAATTGGAAATGGTATTTTCTATAAACTCATCATGCAATTGTTGCAGTTTACTATTCTTGTTAAAATACTGCTCTAACGTAGCAATTCCTTCTTGCTCATTTTTAAAAAAATTTGCAGCCAACCAATCCATTTTTTCTTTTTTGCTTAGTTTAGAAAAGCCAGAAACTGTTTTACCCATCAAGTTTAATTTACAAGAGCAAATATAATCATAAATCTTAGCAACATTATAGCTCTCAGCCTTATAAATTTGATAGTATTTTAACAATTTTAATTAAATGTGTTTATTAAAAAAATACAATTGTTGCAAGAATTTCATAACCGTTTGATTTTAGGACTTTATCAGATTTTATTTGAATTAATTTCCGTAAACTTGAAATTCAAAAATTATAATTCTACAATGAAAAAAATATTTGTTCTTTTTTTTGTTTTTAGCACTACTATTTACGCACAAAAACAAAATTTTACCTTAGAAGATATTTGGACTAAATCTACCTTTTCCACCCAAAGATTAGAAGCTTTCCACTCCATGAAAAATGGAGATTTTTATACCATTCTCAACCATAATCAAAATGGAACCACCTTAGACAAGTTAGATTATGCTACACTTAAAAAAGTAGAAACCATAGTTTCAAGCTCAGATTTAGAAGGGATTAAATATTTTGAAGATTACTCCTTTGACCAAAAGGAAAACAAAATAATAATTGGTATTGACTTAGAAAAAATTTACCGTCGTTCGCAAATAGGTACGTATTTTATTTATGATTTAACCACTAAAAAGCTAACAAAAATAGCCGATTACGCAATTCAAGAACCGACTTTTTCGCCAGATGGTAAAAAAGTCGCTTTTGGTTATAACAACAACCTTTTTGTAAAAAATTTAGAAAATGGAACTACAACGCAAATAACAACAGATGGTGAAAAAAATAAAATTATCAACGGTATTTGCGATTGGGTTTACGAAGAAGAGTTTGCCTTTGTAAGAGCATTTCAATGGAATGGAGATTCTGATAAAATTGCATATATCCGATTTGACGAAACAGAAGTTCCGCAATTTTCTATGGGTGTTACCGGAAACAATCTATATCCTAGTCAACAAACTTTTAAATACCCAAAAGCTGGAGAAAAAAATTCTGAAGTTTCATTACATATTTATCATTTAAATAAAAACTCTAATAACAAAGTAGAACTTGGAAATTTACAGCAATATTATATTCCACGATTGCAATGGACTAAAGAAAATAATACTTTAGCGGTTACTACCTTAAACAGATTACAAAACAATTTGAATTTACTTTTTGTGGATGGAAATACTTTACAAAGTAAATTGATTTTAAATGAAACAGATCCTGCTTATGTAAATGTGAATGACAACTTAACCTTTTTAAAAGACAATAGTTTTATTTGGACCAGTGAAAAATCTGGGTTTAACCATATTTATCATTACAGCAGCAACGGAAAACTAAAAAACCAAATAACGCAAGGTCCTTGGGAGGTTACCAAATACTATGGATATGATACCAAAAACCATCGTATTTTTTACCAATCTACCGAAGAAGGCTCTATCAATCGAAGCGTATATGCCATAAAATTAAACGGAAAAGGAAAAACCAAACTGAGCAAAAACATAGGTACCAATTCGGCAGCTTTTAGCAATAGCATGAACTACTTTATCAATACCTACTCTAGTTCCAACACACCCCCTGTGTACACTTTGGTAAATGCAAAAACAGGTAAGGAAATTCAAGAAATCAAAAACAATCTAGCACTTGCTGAAAGAATTAGCTCCTTCAATTTTTCCAAAAAAGAATTTTCTACCTTAAAAACAAAAAATGGTACATTTAACATGTGGATGCTAAAACCACATAATTTTGATCCAAATAAAACCTACCCTTTATTTATGTACCAGTATTCAGGGCCAGGTTCCCAATCGGTAAAAAATGGTTGGAATAACTCTAGAGATTATTGGCACCAATATATGGCACAAAAAGGGTATATTGTAGTATGTGTAGATGGTAGAGGTACCGGATTTAAAGGTCGAGACTTTAAAAAAGTAACCTATAAAGAATTGGGTAAATACGAAATTGAAGATCAGATTGAAGCTGCAAAAGAGTTAGGTAAGCGAAGTTATATCGATGCCAACAGAATTGGTATTTGGGGCTGGAGTTTTGGTGGCTATATGTCTTCATTGGCAATTACCAAAGGGGCAGGCGTGTTCAAAACGGCCATAGCGGTTGCACCGGTTACTTCTTGGCGCTTTTACGATTCCGTTTATACGGAAAGGTATATGCAAACTCCGCAAGAAAATGCAAGCGGATATGACGACAATTCGCCAATCAATTTTGCACACTTATTACAAGGAGATTATTTGCTAATTCACGGTACTGGCGATGACAATGTACATGTGCAAAACACCAACAGAATGGTCAATGCATTGGTAGATGCAAATAAACAGTTTGAATTGTTTATTTATCCAGATCGTGCACATGGGATTAGAAAAGGCAAGAATACCAGATTACACCTTTTTCAAAAAATGACTAATTTTATAGATGATACCTTAGGTAATTCAACAAAAGAAACCATCCAAATTAAAAACTAAATCCATAAAAATACATGCCTACAGTAACAGAAGTACAACAGCCTAAAGACCTATTTGGTCATCCACGCGGACTCTTTTATTTATTTTTTGCAGAACTATGGGAACGATTTAGTTTCTATGGCATGCGTGCCTTGTTAACGCTTTACATGGTGCAAGAAATTTTTAAAGCTATTGTAGAAAGAGACGCTGCCACGGCTGCTGTTTATGCTTCTTATGGTTCATTGGTATATGCTTCCACAGTTATAGGAGGTCAAATTTCTGATAAAATATTGGGCATGAGAGCTTCCATATTTTTAGGTGGAATTTTAATGGCCATTGGGCATTTTGTTCTGGCTATAGAAAACGACATTGCTTTCTTTTTGGCCTTGGCTTTTATCATTGTTGGTAACGGGTTTTTTAAACCAAATATCTCCACTTTTGTAGGCGCCTTGTATAAAAAAGGAGATGTAAGAAAAGATTCTGGTTTTACCATTTTCTATATGGGTATCAATATAGGTGGCTGGGTCGCACCACTTTTATGCGGCTGGTTAGCAGCAAAATACGGCTGGCATTACGGTTTTGGTTTGGCTGGAATTGGAATGTTAACTGGGTTGATTTTCTTTTGGAGTGGAATTCAAAAAAATGTGTTTGGCAACAATGGTTTACCGCCTAGTCAAGAAGTGTATGAAAAGAAAATTATTGGAATTCCTCAAAAATCATTTATACCATTAATTGCAACGCTTTGCGTACCTGTTATTGCTTTTGTGTTATCCTCTTATCAATCTATCACTTCAGAAGATACTTTTATCATAGGAGAGAAAAATTTAGTTGGAATTATCTTTGTAATTATTGGTTTGGCAATTGCTGTTTATCTTATTAAGATTCTTATCAATGTTACTTTAGAGGAACGCAAAAAATTAATCATGGCAATTTTGATTACTTTTTTTATGACCTTATTTTGGGGCTTTCACGAATTATCGGGTAGTGTTATTACCCTTTTTGCTTCTAGAAATGTAGATTTAAGCATTATGAATGCTAGCCAGACCAATTCGTTAAACTCAATGTTTATTATCATTTTGGCCATTCCTATTTCCATGTTATGGGCATACTTATCTAAAAAGACTTTAAACCCAAGAACTCCTTATAAATTTGGTTTTGGACTGGTTTTGGCAGGTTTAAGTTTTTATATTTTATCCATCAGTAAAGGTAGTGCAGATGCCAACGGAATGGTTCCTTTTGCCTACTTATTCATCATGTATTTTGTGATATCTATAGGTGAATTGTTTATGTCTCCAGTAGGTTTGTCAAAAATTACCGATTTATCGCCAAAAAATATTGTAGCATTTATGATGGGAATTTGGTTTTTATCCTCTGCTTACGCATTTCAAATTGTTGGGTTTATCTCTAAACAATTGGCAGTGGAAAGTACAGATGTAAATATTGGCGGATTAGACACTTTAGGAATCTATACAGACGGTTTTGCCTTGATTGCTAAATATGCGCTGGGCGCTGGGCTACTGGTGCTAGTTTTCTCTCCATTGATGAAAAAATTAATGGGCAAAATACATTAAAATCAAACCTAAAAAATAAAACAAATACCAAATATAAATATGAGTACAGACATAGAAAGTCTATTTAAAGACAAGGTTTTAGGGCACCCAGCGGGTTTATTTATTTTATTTTTCACAGAAATGTGGGAGCGTTTTTCCTTTTACGGAATGCGAATTTTATTGGTGTTATTTTTAACTGCACCTATCCTTAGTGATAACCCAGGTTGGGAATGGCCCAGAGAACACGCTTTGGCTTTAATTGGTACCTATGCCTCTTTACTTTATCTAACTCCAATTGTTGGAGGCTATGTGGCGGATAAATTTATTGGTTACAAATGGGCAGTAGTTTTAGGTTGTTTTATCATGACTTTGGGTCACGCCTGCATGGCTATTGAAACCCCATGGTCATTATATTTAGGGTTGGCCTTTTTGGTAATTGGAACTGGATTTTTCAAACCGAATATTACCTCTATTATTTCTACCATGTACAAAGGCAAAGAGTCTAAAAAAGATGGTGCTTATACTATTTTTTATATGGGTGTTAATGCTGGTGCCTTTTTTGGGATGATGCTTTGCGGATATTTAGCCGAAAATTTTGGCTGGTCTTGGGGCTTTGGTTTGGCTGGTATTTTTATGTTTTTAGGCATGTTACAATTCTGGAAAGCAAAAGATTTGTTTGGATCGGTTGGCGAAAAACCTAATAAAAACGAAGTAAAAGAACTTACACCAAACGAAGAAGAAAAAGAAGTAAACATCAAGTTAAATCCATTTACCAAGTTAGACTATATTTTAATTGTATTATCGTCTATTGGCGGACTACTATATTTATTCAATGACCCTTTAGAAAAAATTGAAGGAATTAATTTATTGCCTTTTGAAATTGTATTACCCTTAGAAATGGGCAGTTTAAGCGGTTCAAATGTTGTTGTTTTAGGAGCTTTGGTATTATTTTTAGTACTGTTGGTTACTCGTGTTTCTAGGTATTTACCCATCGTAAGAGATCGCATTATTGCAGTATCAATATTTGGATTGTTTACCGTATTTTTCTTTGCTGCCTTTGAACAATCTTTGGGTTCTATGACCTTGTTTGCAAGAGATTATACCAGTCGTGATTTGGTAGGCTCCTCTTCTATGATCTTTAAAGTGGTGGATGCCTTGCTAACTACTATACCCTTAATTATTATTACTTGGGTATTGTTTTTATTGGCAAAGAAAACTTTTAATAAAATTGCGCTTTCCAATGTAATTTTGGCCATTGCCTTTATCGGAATTTGGGGATTGGTATTGTATCGATTATACGATAAGTTCTCACAAGAAGGCAACCAAATTGAAGCCTCTTGGTTCGGAATTTTAAACTCCTTTTTTATCATCACTTTAGCACCGTTATTCTCTAAATGGTGGGAAAGCAAATACAACCCAAGTGCAGCTATGAAATACGGTTTAGGACTTATACTTTTAGGACTTGGGTTTGCCATTTTAGCTTTTGGAACTAAAGACATTCCACAGGGTGCCAAAACTGCTTCTGTGAGTATGATTTTCTTAATTTTAGCATATTTGTT